>DASZXF010000762.1:0-18451 GCA_035546055.1 Ktedonobacteraceae bacterium | reverse complement strand
TTACTATATGCGTGATGTGCTGGGCCTGGAAGAACATCTGATGACACAGCAGTTGCGCAAATTTGGTCTGCGCATGTTTTTCAGCCTGGATGACAACCGGGATATTACCCATCGCGTCGAATATGGACAGATCGAACAGGCTCCTCTGCCAGCGTACCAGGTGGACCGGGGACGGATGGAGAACGCGCTTGGGATCGAGTTGCGCAAAGCGGGCATCGCTTTTGTGGATGACAGCAAGATCGAGCAAGTCGAATTGCGCCCGCAGCAGGAGCTGCATCGTGTGCGCTTCACATCGGGAGACACCACGCACGAGGTTCAGGCGCGCTGGGTCGTCGATGCGACGGGGCGCAGTTCATTGCTGAAACGGCAGCTTGGTCTGGCTAAGAAGGTCGGGCACCATGCCAACGCGGTCTGGTTCCGCGTCGGTCATGCCATTGATATCGATAGCTGGTCGACCGACGCGGAATGGCTGGCCCGCATTACTGCTGGCGAGCGTTCGCTTTCCACCAACCATCTGATGGGCTCCGGCTACTGGGTCTGGATTATTCCGCTGGCCTCCGGTTCGACCAGCATTGGCATTGTGACCGACGCCAGTATGCACAACTTCGATGAGATGAACCGCTTTGACCGTGCGCTGGCCTGGTTGCACGCGCATGAGCCACAGTGCGCGGAGGATATCGAGCGCCACAAGGATCAGATTCAGGATTTCCGGGTCATGAAAGACTACTCGTACAGTTGCGAGCAGGTTTTCTCCGGGGAGCGCTGGTGCCTGGTGGGCGAGGCAGCGGTCGCGATTGATCCGCTCTATTCGTCCGGTGGCGATCTGATCGCCATTGGCAATGGTCTGACCTGCGACCTGATCAGTCGTGACCTGGCCGGCGAAGATGTCAGCGAACTGGCCGAAGGTCATAGTCAGTTGTTCCTGATTTTCAGCGAAGTCTGGCTGGCGGCCTATGAGAAACAATATCCGCTGATGGGCAATGCCAGAGTCATGGTGGCCAAGGTTATCTGGGATACCGTGATTTACTGGGCCTTTCCGGGCCTGCTCTACTTCCACGATAAGATTCGTACTCTGGCGGACAATCCTCTGACGGTGGCCAATCTGTATCGTTGCTGGAATCTGCATAGCCGGGTGCAGCAGTTCTTCCGCGAATGGCACGCTATCGATCAGCCTGCTGCCTCGGATACCTTTGCTGATCCCTATTCACTGCTGGATTTCCTGGTGGATCTGCATAATGGGATGGCTGCTGGTCTGCCTGATGACGAACTGGAAGCGCAGTTCGCGAAAAATACGCGCCTGCTGGAGCAATTATCCGGGCAACTGGTCAGTGTCGTGATGGATACTCTCTCGGCGCGAGCTGATGACGAGGCCGTGGCTCAGCAAATAAAGCGCTGGCAGGACGAAGAGTTTTTGCAGGAAGTGGTTGAGGTCTACAAAGAGGATAACCAGACCAACCCCATCGATAGCAAATGGGTGATCCTGGGATACCAGCAGCCGGAAAAACAGGAGGTGGCCGGATGAACGAACAGGAAATGAAGATCGCAGGGATGCCTGAGACTTTCGATATCGCCATTCTGGGCGGGGGCATTGCCGGCCTGACTCTGGCTTTACAGATTAAACAGGCGCGTCCTCAGACCAGCATTCTGGTGGTCGAGAAACAGGAGCACCCGGTTCCCGAGTCCGCCCACAAGGTTGGCGAGTCAACGGTCGAAATTCAGGCCTACTACCTGCGGAATGTGCTGGGCCTGGGGGAGCATCTGCGCACGCAGCAGTTGCCTAAATATGGTCTGCGCCTGTTCTTTACGCAGGAGGAAAACCGGGATATCGCCCGGCGCGTGGAACTGGGACATGCTGTTTTGCCGCCAAGAGTGGTTGCTACCTATCAGCTTGACCGTGGGCGCCTGGAGAATGAGCTGGGCATCGTCATTCGCCAGGCAGGGGTGACATTCTGGGATGGGAGTAAAGTGCAGCAGATCGACTTACAGCCAGCCAGTGAGTTTCATCGGGTGAGCATTCAACAGGCAAGCGGCCCCCGTGAGATTCAGGCGCGCTGGCTTGTCGATGGGAGCGGGCGCAATACGTTATTGCAGCGCCAACTGGGCCTGGCGAAAAAAGTCGGCCATCATGCCAACGCGGTCTGGTTCCGCCTGGGCTATCGCGTGGATGTCAGCACCTGGTCTCATGACGAGAAGTGGCAGATGCGTATCCGCGAGGGCGAACGGTATCTGAGCACCAATCACCTGCTGGGAGCGGGCTACTGGGTCTGGATTATTCCCCTGGCTTCCGGTTCGACCAGTATCGGCATTGTCAGTGACCCGACGCTGCATAATTTCGACGGCTTGAATCGCTTCGAGCGCGCCCTGGACTGGCTGCGCAAATACGAGCCGCAATGCGCAGCGGATATCGAAAGCCATCAAGATACCTTGCAAGATTTCCGGGTCATGAAAAACTATTCGTATGGCTGCGAACAGGTTTTTTCGGATGAACGCTGGTGCCTGATCGGCGAAGCAGGGGTTTCACTGGACCCGCTCTATTCGCCGGGTGGGGATCTGATGGCCATCGCCAACGGCCTGGCCGGGGATCTGATCATCAATGCGCTGGATGGAGAGGATGTTGAGGATCGCGCGGCGATTCACAATCAACTCTTCCTGCTGTTCGCCAATTCCTGGCTCAGCACGTATGAGCACCAGTATCCGCTGATGGGCAATGCTCAGATCATGGTGGCCAAAGTCATCTGGGACACTGCGGTGTACTGGGCGGTGCCAGGTCTGCTGTACTTCCATGACAAAATTCGCCGCATTGCCGATAGTCCCGCGCTGATTCTCCAGCTTGCCCGTTTCTCTGTCTTGAGCGAGCACGTCCAGGCGTTTTTCCGCGACTGGCTGGAACTTGCTCATCCCGGCGATGCGGACATTTTCATCAAATACTACGATTTTGACTTTATGGCGCAATTGCATATCGGCATGACGGCTGGCCTGTCAGATGAGGAACTGGAGCAGCAGTTTACAAAGAACGTGCGTTTTCTGGAACAACTCGCGGGCCAGTTGGTGAGCGTGGTCTCGGAGAGCTTCGCGCAAGCCGGGCACAGCACAAAAATTCAGGCAAAGCTCCAGAGCTGGCAAGAGGATGAATATCTCAGGAACCTGGTCGCGATCTACCAGGAGGATTCCCGCGAGCGTCCGCTTGACGGTGGCTGGATTACATTGGGACGCCAGCCAGCATATCAATACCAGGAGATAGCGGAATGAAGGATATGCACGAACGGATAGCGGCGCTCCCCGAGGAGAAGCGGCTGGCTCTGCTGCGCCAGCTCAAGCAAAAAGCGACCCGGCCAGAGGATCACATACCGACCGTGCGGACGGACCCGGAAGCCTGGATACAGCGCTATCGTCCCAATGACCAGGCACGTCTGCGCCTCTTCTGCTTCCCGTATGCCGGTGGGCGAGCGTCGATTTTTCGTCCCTGGGCAGAGAGCCTGTCCTCGGAGATCGATGTATGCAGTATTCAGCTTCCGGGCCGCGAGGAGCGGCTGCGGGAGCCTCCCTATAGAAAGCTGGAACCCCTGGTAGAAGCCCTGGCTACAGCCATGCTGCCTTACCTGGATCGTCCCTTTGCCTTCTATGGCCATAGCATGGGAGCACTGGTCGCCTTTGAAGTAGCCCGCCATCTGCGCAACGAGTATGAGCGGTATCCTGTGGCGCTCCACCTGGCTGCCTTTCGCTCCCCTCAGTTGCCCAATCCCAATATCAAAATCTATCACCTGCCCATTGAGGTCTTCAAAGTAGTCTTGCGAGCCGACGGGATTCCCGAGACCATTTTGCAGAATGACGAACTGATGCAGTTGATGTTGCCCACGTTGCGCGCAGATTACGAGGTTTGCGATACCTACCAGTATCGTGAAGAACCCGCACTTTCCTGCCCGTTTTACCTGTATTGTGGCACAGAGGATATCAGAATTCGTGAAGCTGATATGCTCGGCTGGCCTGTTCATACGCTGAAAGAGAGCCGTATGACCCCGGTGGCGGGTTCGCATCTCTTTCTGCACGCGGCCCAGGATTTCCTGCTGAACGAGATTACGCAGAGCCTGGATAGATATCTAAAACCATCTTTACCTGCCTGAGCGGGTGAGGATCTGTACACGCGTCATCAGTGCGGACAATGCTTCCGGCCAGACGACACAGGGACGTGTCAGGCTTCTCTGCTCTGGTAAAACGCTTGCTTCCCGGCGAGTTCGTTTTGCCAGAGTAGCCTGAAGCTTATGCCAGCACGCGCCCGGATGCGGAAGCCAACAGGCCTGTCCGTAGCTGCCCTGGGAAAGAAGAGATTTAGCAAAGGAAAAAGGAGCAATTCATGCTTGATGAAAATGTATCGCAGCATTCTGCCTCCCTGGCTCAAAATACTTCGGTGGCTGGCGTGGGACGAGAACCTCTGGCCATTATTGGCATTGGTTGCCATTTCCCCGGCGGAGCGACCAGTCCTCAGGCTTTCTGGGATCTTCTTTGCTCAGGAACAGATGCCACCAGAGAGGTACCGCTGGATCGCTGGGATGCGCGCAAGTTTTACGATCCCGATGTGAAAAAATCGGGCAAAATGAACACTTACCGGGGAGGTTACCTGGAGCGGATCGATCAGTTTGATCCACAGTTCTTTGGTATTTCTCCCCGCGAAGCGGTCTGGCTGGACCCTCAGCAGCGTATGTTGTTACGCGTGGCCTGGGAAGCCATGGAAGATGCCGGCCTGGATGCCGATAAACTGGCGGGCAGTGATACGGGCGTGTTTGTCGGTGGCTTTACGCTGGACTATCAGTTGATGCAGAACTTTGGCGTGTTTAGCCGCTATGAACTTCAGACCCATTCGGCCACTGGCATGATGATGACGATGCTGGCCAACCGCCTTTCGTATGTCTACGGCTTTCAGGGACCAAGCATGGCTGTGGATACGGCCTGTTCTGGCTCGCTGGTGGCGCTGCACCTGGCCTGCCAGAGCGTCTGGAACGGCGAATGCTCGCTCGCCCTGGTCGGAGGAGTCAATGCTATGATCGCGCCGACGATGACGATTGCCGAATCCAAGGGCGGCTTTCTCTCACCAGACGGGCGCTGTAAGACCTTTGATGCCTCCGCCAATGGCTATGCTCGTGGCGAGGGCGCGGGCATCGTGGTGATCAAACCGCTGGCGCGCGCGCAGGCCGATGGCGATGCGATTTACGCCCTGATTCGCGGCACCGCCGTGACCCAGGATGGACATACCACCGGTATTACGGTTCCCAACGGCGCCGCTCAGGAGGCCGCGATGCGCCAGGCGTATCAGCGCGCGGGCATTGTGCCGGGCAAGATTCAATATATTGAAGCACATGGAACCGGTACCCCGGTGGGCGATCCCATCGAGGCCAGAGCCATTGGCAAGGTGCTGTCCGAGGGACGCGACCCGGAGCAGGTCTGCCTGATTGGTTCGGTCAAAACCAACATCGGCCACCTGGAGGCCGCCGCCGGGGTGGCAGGCGTGATCAAGGTCGCCCTGGCCTTGAAACATCGCCAGATTCCGCCTCATCTGCATTTGCATACCCCTAATCCCGATATTCACTTTGAAGAACTCCATCTGCGGGTACCGCAGACGGTAGAGCCATGGCCGGAGACGGATGGACCGGCGCTGGCTGGGGTGAATTCGTTCGGTTTCGGGGGTACCAATGCTCACGCGGTCCTTGAAGAGGCTCCGCCGGCGCAGCCGGTTGCTGCTCAGCGGGACGACGAGGAGCGCGCGACGTTGCTGCCGCTCTCCGCACGCAGCGCGGAGGCGCTCCAGGCGATGGCGCGCACTTACCAGGATTTTCTCGCTTCAACGCCTGAGCCGCTGGCTGATATTGTGTATTCCGCCGCGTTGAGACGTACCCACCACGATCATCGCCTGGGCATTGTAGCGCACTCGAAGCACGAAATGGTTGCCCAGCTGGAGGCTTTCCTCGCGAATAAAGGATTGGCAAGCACTCCGGCGGGCCGGGTGCCGCAGAATGGTCAGCCGCGCCTGGCCTTTGTCTGTTCTGGCATGGGGCCACAGTGGTGGGCCATGGGACGTGAATTGCTGGAGAAAGAGCCTGTTTTCCGCGCCAGTATTGAGCGCGTCGATGCCGAGTTCCAGCGTTACGCCTCCTGGTCGCTGATGGACGCTCTGACCGCTTCCGAAGAGGAGTCGTTGATGGGCGAGGCCGAGGTTGCCCAGCCTGCCAATTTCGCGCTCCAGGTTGCCCTGGCCGACCTGCTGGCCTCCTGGGGCATCAGGCCCGAAGCCTTTATCGGCCACAGCGCCGGTGAGATTGCGGCTCACTACCTGGCAGGCGCGTTAAGCTTTGAAGATGCTGTCTGCGTGATTTATCATCGCAGCCGTTTGCAGCAGCGCACCAGCGGTCAGGGACGTATGCTGGCGGTGGGTATGACCACGGAGACGCTCAATCAGGCAGTCAATGATGCCGGCGCGGGTGTGTCAATCGCGGCTATTAACAGTCCGAGCGCGATAACCCTGGTGGGTGAACCGGCTATTCTGGAAGACATGGCCCGCCAGTTGGAGACGTTCCAGGTCTTCCACCGTTTCCTCAACGGCAAGGTGCCCTATCACAGCCATTTTATGGAGCCGTTGCGCGAAGAACTGCTGGAAGCGCTGGCTGATCTGCATCCGCAGCGCGCGACCATGCCGCTGTATTCGACCGTGACTGGCACACGCATTGACGGACGAGGCGTCAATGCCGCTTACTGGTGGCAGAATGTGCGCGCGACTGTTCTCTTTGCTTCGGCGATCAGTCAGATGATCCAGGATGGCTACAATGTCTTCCTGGAACTGAGTCCGCATCCGGTGCTGGCCAGTTCGATCAAAGAATTGCTGGCCCAGCAGGAGCAGGAAGGTACAGTGCTGCCCACGCTGCGGCGCAAGGAAGCGGAACGCGTCAATCTGCTTTCCTCGCTGGGTGCGCTCTATACGCTGGGCTTCCCTCTCGCCTGGCGCACGCTGGCGGGTTCCGAGCGCAACCTGGTGAAACTGCCGCTCTATCCCTGGCAACTCAAATCGTACTGGACCGAATCGGTGGAGTCCCAGGATGATCGCCTGCTGACCCTGCTGCACCCGTTGCTGGGTCAGCGCATGAGTCCGGCACATCCCACCTGGGAACTGGAGTTAAGCCCGCGTCTGCTGCCCTACCTGACGGATCACTGCATTCAGGGCAACGTGCTTTTGCCTGGCGCGGCGTATGCGGAAATCGCGCTGGCCGCTGCTCACGAGGTTTTCAGCGATGGGAACTATACGCTGGAAGAACTGACGTTTAAAAAAGCCCTGTTCCTGCCTGACACCTCCGATCCCAAAGTGCAGACGGTCCTCAATCCCCAGGAAGCGACGGTGGAGATCTATAGCTATACCCCGACTGGAGAGGCGCGCTGGACGCTGCATGCCACGGCTCGTCTGCGTCGTCACCAGCCGAGCAAACTGTTGCATTACGAGAAACTCAAAGCAGCGTTTACCGAGCACTGTACCGGGCAGATGTCCAGAGACGAGTTCTATCAGCAGACGCAGGCGATGGGCTTCCAGTATGGTCCTGCCTTCCAGGCTATCGAGGGGATTCAACTGGGGAACAGTATGTCGATCAGCAAGCTGCGGGTGCCGGCTTCCCTGGAGGGGGATCTGTCCTCGTACTTCTTCCATCCCTCGCTGCTGGATGCCGCTTTCCAGACTCTGCTGGTCGCGGCCCGGCCTACAGAGACGGTGGAAGGTCAACATACGCCCTACTTGCCGATCAGCGTTGATCGCATCCACATTCTGAGCCGTCCGACTCTGGAGATGCAGGCTTTTGCGCGGATCATTCGCGCCGATGATCGCCTGGTCGTAGGCGATGTGCAGGTTGTTGATATGGAGGGCAACCTTCTGGCCGAGATTGAAGGGTTCCGCGCCCAATCCCTCGAAGCCTCGATGAGCCTGGCACCTGAGCGTATTGACCGGGGTCTGTACGAACTGGAATGGCATCCCCAGGAGCGCGCGGCTACCAATACCGCCGAGGCAGCAGCGCCAGCCGAGGCCACTGCAGAGGCTGCCGCCTCGACCATGGCCGGCGAAAATGAGGCTGTGGCTCAGGACGAGCCGTGGCTCATCTTTGCCGATCAGCAGGGTCTGGGCCAGGCTCTGCTGGCCTCTCTCGCCGCTCACGGTCAGCGGGCGGTCAGCGTGACGCATGGCGATGTGAGCGACCTGGCGAGTCAGGACGGCCAGTATACGCTCAATCCTGCCCTGCCTGAACAGTTTGCTCGTCTCTTTGCCGACCTGGCCGCCAGTGGTCAGCAGACATTCTCGCGTCTGATCTATCTCTGGGGACTGGATACCACCTTCCCCGAGCGAAACACGCTGGAAGCGCTGGAAGCAGATCAATCCCTGGTCACCCTGTCGGTGGTACATCTGATCAAGGCGCTCTCGCAGTGCGGCTGGACGCAACTGCCCACGGTCTGGCTGGTCACTCAGGGGGCGCAGCCGGTGGGAGAGCTGAGCGGACGGCTGGCCATAGAGCAGGCTCCGCTCTGGGGACTGGGCCGCGTCATCGGTCATCAGGAGTTTACCAGCTTCTGGGGAGGATTGATCGACCTGGATTACAGACCCGTCGCAGAGCAGGCGGAAACACTCTTCGAGGAAATCACCCGGACCAACGGTGAAGACCAGGTGGCCTTCCGCGCCGCTCAGCGCTATGTCGCGCGCCTGGTCCAGAGTCAGCATCTCACCCCACCGCTGCCTCCAACGTTCCAGCCAGATGGCAGCTATCTGGTGACAGGTGGTCTGGGTACGCTCGGCTTACTGGTTGCTCGCTGGATGGTCAGCCAGGGAGCCAGGCGTGTGATTCTGATGGGCCGTACTCCGGTGCCGCCTCGCTCAACCTGGTATCAACTGGAGGCCGGGCATCCTCAGAAACGCCTGGTGCAGGAATTGTTGCAACTGGAGAACATGGGCGCAAGCATTCACCTGGCCGCGGTGGATGTCGCGCAGGAAGAGCAGCTCGCGGCGTTCCTGAACGAGTACCGACGCGACGGCTGGCCCACGATCAAAGGGGTTGTTCACACAGCGGGCGTTGTCGAAGACGAACTGCTGCTGCGTATGAGCACGGAGACCTTCACGCGGGTGCTCCGCCCCAAACTGCGCGGCGGCTGGCTCCTGCATACCTTGCTCAAAGACTATCCGCTGGACTTCTTTATGCTCTTCTCCTCGACTGGCTCGGTGATTGCTTCGCTCGGTCAGGCCAACTATGCCTCGGCGAATGCCTTCCTGGATGCCCTGGCCGCGTACCGGCGTGCTCAAGGGTTGCCCGCGCTCAGCATCGGCTGGGGTCCCTGGTCGGTCGGTATGGTTGAGCAGTTAAAGCTTGAGCAGTTCTATACCCGGCGCGGAATCGAATTGATCACCCCGGAAGTGGGTACGCAGATTATGAACCGGGTGACGGGCCAGACACCGGCGCACCTGGTAGCCATCTCGGCCAACTGGGCAGTCACCCGCGAGTCGGCGCCCCAGAGTGCGTTGCCTCCGATGTTCCTCCTGCTGGGTGAGCAGGAGAGCGAGGTCGAGACGACCAGCGCGACCAGGGACAGTGAACTGCTGGAACGCCTGGCCACGACTGAAGCAACCGCTCGCGCCGCCCTGCTGGAGAGCTACCTGCAGGAGATGGTGGCGCGCGTGCTCCAGCTGGAGTCCTCGCAATTCAGCACGCAGGAGGCGCTAACCAGTCTGGGCATGGATTCGATGATGGCCATCGAGGTCAAGAACCGCATTAGCGGGAGCACCAGGGTTGATGTCTCGGTCCTCGAATTGCTGCAAGGGGTCACCGTCGCACAACTGGCGGCGCGTCTTCTGGCTGCCCTCCAGTTTGCCGAAAGCGTCCCCGCCTCCGGCGATGTCGCGGCAGAGGCCAGCCCGGCACCGGCTGAAGAGATCGAGCAATTACTGGCCCTGGCCGACAATGATGAGCTGGAGCGTTTGCTGGCGGAACTTGAACAAAGTCCCGCAGAAGAGGATCTGGAAGTCAGAAATTAATCCCCGGCTTCCTCTCAAACGAGTTGGGCAGGCGAGCACTGTCGCGCTGGCGACGGCGCGCAGGGCGAGCTGCTCAACTCGCCGAGGTCGGATCAATCACTATGAAGGAGGGAGAGCAGTGGCCACTGCTTTGCAAAAACTTCGCCGGACCTTGATGGGAGTTCCGCCAAAGAAGGCGACTTCTTTCAGCCAGGGAGACTCAGAGTCCTGGAAACACCTGGAATCTGTCGTGCTAACCGCGCTTGAAGGGTATCATCTGACCCTGGATAGTAGCAAGTTTGAAGTCTTGATCCCTCGTCTTGATGAGATTCCGCTGGCTATGCGCAGTTATGCCTACGAGGGAGCAGCGATGGGCCTGACCGGTCTGGATCTGATGCTCCCATGGAAGAAGCGCCTGCGGGCCTACATGGCAGGTCCGGGAGCGCCGCATATTTACATGGTGCATATTGGCACAGGGGAAGCCCTGGCGTTGATGAGGCGTAATCCAGAGCCTTTTATCGCCGCGCTGGAAAATCAGGAGATTAGCTGGCTGGTGATGGAAGGCTACGGTTTCCATAAAGGTTTTTTCCATAGCAAACAGTATATCGACAGGCAGAAGCGACCTGCCCGGTTTTCTCCCTACGGCCAGCGCATCTTTGACCAGGGGCTTGGGCGTTGCGTCTGGTTTCTGGCGGGCGCCAATGTTGAGCGCATCGCCGCGACCCTGGCCGCGTTTCCGCCCTCGCGACAGGCCGATATGTGGGTCGGGATTGGCGTTGCCTGCACCTATGTAGGTGGCGTGGACCGCCAGACCGTCCTGGCCTTACAAAAGGCCGCCGGTCCTTACGAGGGGCAGATGGCGATGGGAGCTGCTTTTGTCGCAAAAGGCCGCCAGCTGGCAGGGAACCCCGTACCGCATACCGACCTGGTTTGTCACATTCTCTGGGGGATCAGCGCGGATCAGGCCGCTGAAAAAACCACGAGAGCTTTTCGCAATTTGCCCCACAGTGGCCCGACTCCCGCTTTTGAAGTCTTGCAGCAACGTCTGCTGGCAGATTTCGCGCTGCGTGGAGAACCCATCTATCAACAAAAGGAGGTAAATTCGTGAGTGCAATTGGAAACCTGCTCAAGCCAATCTTTGGCGTATCCGAGCGAGATACCGCTTTTGACGAGGCAGACAAGCAAGCAGCTCAGCGTTTAAAAACGGTGATAAGAACGGTCACCAAAGGCTGTCAGATTACCTTTCAGAGCGGGGGCAATTTTGGGGTCTTAGTAAAAAAGCTCGATGCCTTTGATGAGGAATTGCGGGGCTTCGCGTATGAAGGGGCGGGGATAGGTCTGGCGGCATTGGATAGCTTTTTGCCCTGGGGGAATCGTACCAGAGCCTTTCTGGATGGACCCGGAGCGGAGTTCATTTACGCTGTGCCCCTGGGAGCGGGCATGGGTCTGGCCAGACTGCGCCGCAAGCCCGAAAAGTTTCTGGCGCGCCTGGACCCCGTACTGGGGTGGTTGATTATGGATGGCTACGGCTTCCATGAAGGTTTTTTTGCCTCCAAACGCGCCCTGCAGCGCCAGGAAGTGCCATCTCACCTCTCCCCCTATGCCCGGCGGGTCTTTGATCATGGCCTGGGCCGGAGTATCTGGTTTGCCAGCAGCAGCACCAATGTCGAACATGTGGCCAGAACCATCGCGGGCTTTCCCGCAGCGAGGAGAGCTGATCTCTGGAGTGGCGTAGGTCTGGCCTGCGGCTACACGGGGGGGACTGACGAGCAAGCCATCAAGGCTTTGAAGGGTCTGGTCGGCGAGTATCGGCATCACCTGGCCATGGGGGTGGCCGTAGCAGCCAATGCCCGCCACACCGTAGGCAATGCCTCGCGTTACGTCGAACTGGCTTGCAACATTCTCTGTGGTTTATCAAGCAAGGAAGCTTCCCATATGGTCGACCTGGCTCGTGAAAACCTGCCCCCCGATGGCGAAGTTCCGGCCTACGAAGTCTGGCGTCAACGCCTGGTTGATCAGTTTGCCACGGCCTCGGCCAGGGAGGTAAATCCGTGAGCATTGCTCCTTTGCGCTGGATACGCAGGGCCATTTTGCGTACCGTGCCGAAAGCCAGTGGTTCCGATCAGCGCGTGGTAACCACGGTGATACAGGGCTTTCGCGCCACCCTCGAAGAAGATCGCTTTGATGTCCTGGTCGGGCGTCTCAACGAGGTGGAGAAGGACTGGCGCGGTTTCGCTTACGAGGGGGTCGGACTTGGCCTGACTGTTTTTGACTACATAATGCCCTGGCGTAAACGGCTGCAAGCTTTTGTGGCCGGACCGGGCGCCGCCTATATCATCCCCATCTATATTGGTGCTGGCCTGGCTTTTGGTCGTCTGGGAGGCAGACGTATCGAATGGTTTGTCCGACGCCTGGAGCATCCCGTCTTTCGCTGGATGGTGGTCGATGGGTATGGCTTCTATTGCGGCTTTTTCTCACGTCAGCGTTTTCTGGTGGAGCAAGAGGAGCCGAAAAACCTGACCGGTTACGCGCGTCATGTCTTCGATCAGGGGATGGGCCGGAGTATCTGGTTCGCTCATGGAGAAGATGTGGCGAGGGTAACAGCTATGATCTCCTCGTTTCCAGAATCCCGCCGCGCCGATCTCTGGGCAGGCGCGAGCTTTGCCTGTGCTTACGCGGGAAGTCCCATGACCCTCCTGGCTCTGGAGCAATTGCACGCGGCTGCCGGCTCTTACCAGGCGCAACTGGCCATAGCGGGAACGCTGGCGGCGAAAAGGCGTCATGGTTTTGGTCATCTGACACCTCATACAGAACTGGCCTGCCAGGTTTTCTGTGGTCTTTCCGGTGAAATGGCTGCCGGAGTCGCTAATGCCGCTCTGGAAGATATTCCATGCGCTGATGACGCATCGCCTTATCAGGTCTGGCGTCAACGCATTGTGTCCCACTTTGATGTGTACTCAGCAAACGAACCCCTCGTTTTTTCACAGCAAAAGGAGCAATAGGATGGCGAACCCGGCATTGACGCTTCCCTTCTTCGCGTACAGCTGTGTCAAAAGCGGAGGCCACTGTTCAGGCATCTGAAATTCATCAGGCGCGGTAAACAAAAGGAGATGATGAGATGGCTCTTACCTTTGGCAAGCTGCTGAAGCCGTTCTTCCGACTTTCAGCGGACGAATTTCCGAAACTGGCGGCTGCTCGCTATGGTCAGAACGACGACATGGATCAGACCTGGCTGTTGTTTGAACCGGTGGCGCGCAACCTGGTGGATGGCTTTAAACTGACCCTGGATGATGATCGCTTTGACGTGCTGGTGCCGCGTCTGAACTCCGTAGATGAGGAGTTTCGTGGTGTAGCCTACGAGGGATCGGGCATGGGCCTGATGTTGCTGGATAGCCTTGGTCCCTGGAAGAAGCGCCTGCAGACATTTATTGATGGACCGGGCGCGGCCTATGACTGGCTGCTGTATATTGGCGCGGGTCTGGTTTTGCCGAGGGTGCCGACGCATCCTGACCGTTTTCTGGCCAGGCTGGACCCGTTTTTGCGCTGGTTTGTGATGGACGGCTATGGCTTTTACGAAGGCTTTTTCTCAAGCACGCGCTCGATCAAGAAGCAGATCATCCCGGCGCGCGTGACCGGCTACGGGCGGCGGGCCTTTGATCACGGCCTGGGTCGCAGCATCTGGTTCTCCACCGGGGCCAATGTCGAGCGCATCGTCTCCACCATTGGCCTGTTCCCGCAGAGCCGCCAGGCAGATCTCTGGGGAGGGATCGGTCTGGCCTGCGCGTATGCCGCCTGTGTGGTAGACCGCGAAGCTATTCGGGTCTTGCGCAAGGCCGCCGGTCCCCATGGAGCAGCGATGGCCGCAGGCGCGGCAGTCGCGGCCACCTATCGTATGCAAACCGGGGGAGTGGCCGAACAAACCGACCTGTCCTGTGACGCGCTCTGTGGATTGACCAGCGCCCAGGTGGCGGAGATCGGTCGCGCCGAGCGTCAGGGTCTGCCCCCGGATGGAGCGGAACCGGCCTACGAAATCTGGCGCCAACGCCTGGCACGGCGTTTTAGCGCCTGGTCATTCGAGAGCGCGACCAAAACGAAGGAGGCAAATGCATGACCGCGTTAGGCACCATACGGCGGAGATTTTTCGGCATTCCCTCGGTACGGGCGGTGTTCAATCGTCCGGGTTTTGTCAAAGAAGCCTGGACGAATTTCAGCCCTGTCGCGCTGGCGCTGGTCGAGGGCTATCACGCGACCCTGGAGGATAGCAGATTTGCGGTCCTGATCCCTCGCCTGGAGGCTGTCGATCCCGAGTATCGCGGTTTTGCCTACGAGGGGGCGGGCATGGGCCTGGCAGCGCTGGATATTATGGCCCCCTGGAGAAATCGCGTCAAAGAGTTTGTCGAAGGGCCGAACGCGCCAGCCGGGCATCATATCTATCCCATCTATGTGGGCGTAGGCCTTGCTCTGGCCCGTCTGCATCGCTCCCCGGAGAAGTTTTTCCCGCGCCTGGACCCTCTGTTGTGCTGGGTGGTTGTGGATGGCTATGGTTTTCACGAGGGCTTCTTTGCCTGGAAACGGAGCGTTGAAAAAAAGGTCGTCCCGTCCAGCTTCTCGCCCTATGCCCGGCGTCTTTTTGACCAGGGGCTGGGACGCTGCCTCTGGTTCGCCAGTGGCGCGCTGGTGGATCGCGTGGCTGCCTTGATCTCCACATTTCCCCGGGAACGCCAGGTCGATCTCTGGAGCGGGGTAGGTCTGGCCAGCAGCTTCGCAGGCGGGTCCAATCGTCGCGAATTGGAAATGCTCAGAGAAACCGCTGCGCCTTTCCGTGTGCAACTGGCACGCGGGGCAGCGGTGGCGGCGCGTGGCCATCTGGACGCGCGCCACACATCGCCTCATACCGAACTGGCCTGCCAGGTCTATAGCGGACTTTCCAGCGAGCAGGCCGCGCATATTCTCGATGAGGCGCGCAAAAATCTGCCCATGCACTCGTCCGAACCAGCCTTTGAAATCTGGAGCAGGCGCACCCAGGAGCAGTTTGCTCTGGAACTGGGAAGGAGAAAATAACCATGGAGACTGCACTGGGGGCCACTTTTGATCCGCTGGCAGAAGATCCCTATCCTTTTTATCGCCAGGCGCGTGAGAATGAACCCATCGTCTATTGTCCGCCGCTCGATGCCTGGCTGGTCACCTGCTACAAAGATATCCAGAGCATTCTTTTGCAGCCAGAAATCTTCTCTTCGCGAGATACCCTGACCTCGCCGGTCACGTTCTATCCGGGTACGCTGCAAGAGCTGCTCAATGGCTATATGCCAGTCCCGATTGTCCTGAATTCCGATGGCGAGGAGCATACCCGTTTCCGCGTTCCTCTGACGAAAGCCTTTGCGCCAGCGCGTATCCGGGCCATGGAACCCTTTGTACGCGAGGTGGCCCATAAACTGATTGAGGCCTTTATCACCGATGGTCAGACTGACATTGTGAGCCGTTTCGCCTATCCCCTGGCCCTGGAAGTGGTGTTAAAGCTGCTGGGCATTCCCAGCCAGGACATCGAACAGACCCGCATCTGGAGCCAGGACTGGCTGATGCTCATGTCTGTGCAGCTCGAAGAAGCCCATCAACTGACCTGCGCGAAAAACACCGTCGCCTTTCAGAAATATCTCGCCGAACTGATCGAGGAACGTCGCAGAGAGCCGCAGGACGACCTGATCAGTTCGCTGCTGGCATACGCCTCCGAGGGAGAACCCCTGACCGAAACCGAGCTGGTGATTACCCTGCAAGGACTGGTTCTGGCGGGTCACGAAAGCACGACCAATATGATTGGCACAGGCCTGCTGCTTCTGCTGGAACATCCTGAGCAGTGGCGGAGATTGTGTACGCATCCCGAACATATTCCGCAGACCGTCGAAGAGATTCTGCGCTATGACGCGCCCATCCAGATGTTCGCGCGCACAACCACGCGGGAGGTGACCATCGGCGGCGTGACCCTGCCGGAAGACGCAGCGCTGCTCTTGCTCTATGGTTCGGGGAACCGCGACGAAGCTGTTTTTCCCGGGGCTGATGAATTTCAAAGCCAGCGTACCCCCAATCACCATCTCGCCTTTGGCCACGGGGTCCATTTCTGCGTCGGCGCGGCCCTGGCCCGTCTGGAGGGACGCGTCGCCTTTGAGGTGCTCTGCCAGCGTCTGCCGCAACTGCGACTGGTTGATGGGCAAAAGCTGACCCATATACCAACCCTGTTGTTTCGCGGCTATGAGCATCTGGAGGTGGCATGGCCATAGACAACCGGTACACGTGGGAGACCACGCTGGCAAATGAAAACAAGGAGGTGTTAGACCATGGCCACCACATCATCCGCTCCTGCGCAGGCGCCGGGAAAGAAGGTCGCGGGCTGGCTTTCGGCGGACGAATTTGCCATTCTGGAAGCCATCTGTGAGACTCTGCTGCCTTCGCTGGAGCCGCCGGAGGGAAGTAGCGCGGAACTGGCCGCCTACTATCGGAGAAGCGCGGCGGATTTAGCGGTCGCGCACAAGATTGCCGAGAAACTGGGGCGCGAAGGGCCGGAGTTGCAGGCGGATATCCGGCTGTTTCTTTCGCTTTTCACCGCGCCCCCCATTGGCCTCTTCCTGGCAGGCCAGGCTCGTCCTTTCCGTGAACTGTCCCTGGAGAAACGCGAAAAGTACCTGCTGGCCCTGGCCAATAGCCCGCTTGGTCCCTTTCGCCAGGGCTACCAGGGCTTAAAGCGCCTGGCGGGCCTGATCTATTTCTCGGCCATTGACGAGCAGGGGAGCAATCCGAACTGGCCAGTGCTGGGGTATACCGCGCCGCCGCCACCGCCGCCGTCGCCAGTTCCCCCGCCAATCAGTCCGCTGACCATTACACAGGATAGCGTCCTCGAAGCTGATGTGATCGTCATCGGTTCGGGCGCGGGCGGTGGCGTGGTCGCGGGAGAACTGGCCAGAGCGGGTAGAAGCGTGATCGTGCTCGAAAAAGGCGGCTATAACCACGAAGGGAACTTTACCTGGCAGGAAGAGCAGGCCATGCCAGAGCTGTTCCTCAAACGGGGAGCGTTATCCACCGCCGACCTGGGCGTGATCATGCTGGCAGGCGGCACCCTGGGTGGCGGAACCGTCGTCAATTGGATGACCTCTCTGCGCACGCCCCCGGATATCCTGCAGGAATGGGAGCAGCTTTCCGGTCTGCGCGGCTGTTTTACCGGCTCGCAGTTGCAGGACAGCTTTAGCGCTGTGGAGCAACGGCTCCACATTAACACCGCCAATAGCCAGCATAACCGGCAGAATCAACTGCTGTTCGCTGGCGCAACCGCCCTGGGCTATCATGCTGAAGTTGTGCCGCGCAACACCGTGGGCTGCGAGCAGCGCTGCGGGTTCTGTACGATGGGCTGTCGTCATGGATGCAGCCAATCGACCCTCAAGACCTACTTGCAGGATGCCTGTGAGCAGGGCGCGCGGGTGCTGATCCACTGTAACGCGCAGAAGGTTTTGCTGGAACATGGTCGAGCCGTGGGCGTGCAGGCCACAGCGCGGGACGAGCACAGCGGGCGGACCTTCAACGTCACTGTGCGGGCGAGCGTCGTGGTTGTAGCGGCGGGTGCGCTGGTTTCTCCGCTGATCCTGCAACAGTCAGGCCTCGAAAATCCCCACCTTGGGCGTCATCTGCACCTGCACCCCACCGCCATCAGCGTCGGCGTCTATCCAGAAAAAATCAACGCCTGGCAGGGCGTGCTCCAATCAGCCTGCTCGGACCAGTTCAGCCGTCTCGACAAGAATTATGGCTATACATTTGAGGTTGCGCCCACCCATCCCGGCCTGTTTGGTCTGGCGACCCCCTGGTATTCCGCGCGCAATTATCGCGAGGAGATGATCGCTGTCTCGCATCTGGCCTCCTTTATCGTCCTCACACGAGATCGCGGGGAAGGTCGGGTTGTCGCCGACCGCGCGGGTGAGCCTGTCGTCAAATATGCCGTCAGTGCCTGGGACCGCCGGCACATCCTGCATGGTCTGCGCCAGGGAACGCGGATTCACCTGGCCGCCGGAGCCAATCGCGTCATCTCGCTCCAAAACAAGCCCACCGATCTGCGCAGTTATAAGGAACGACCGATCACGCCGAACCAGTTGCGCGCTTTTGATCGACTGATTGAACGGCGCGGCCTGGGTTCCAATCGCATCGTCCTGTTTTCGGCTCACCAGATGGGCACCTGTCGCATGGGCGCGGATGCCCGCACGTCCGTCACCGACGAACATCAACAGGTGCATGGCATCAAAGGACTGTTTGTCTGTGACAGCAGCGTTTTTCCGAATGCCTGCGGGGTTAATCCTATGCTCTCGATCATGGGATTGGCCCACCAGGCCAGCCAGTATATCAAAACCCAGGTGTGTTAAGTGCTGCCGCGAGGAGAGCACTGATTTGACAGGCAAA
>DASZXF010000761.1:0-6158 GCA_035546055.1 Ktedonobacteraceae bacterium | reverse complement strand
CCCCCCCCCCAAACCTCATCATTTCCCTTGGAGTGGGGGGGAACACGCCCTGGCGGTGCTGGAAAAAGGGGGGAGGACGGATATGGAAGATAGCGTGAAAAATCTGAATGTTTTAGAGAATTTTTTCCTATTCTCTAGAGTTTTCCATAGATTTCTCTTGTCAGCGCGCCCTTTTCCGCGCTATGATATGCACAGCGTTCTGCACATCCGAGGCTCAAGCTGATCGGGTGCTTGTTTGCATATTTACTATGGTCCGCGCCGGGCGCAAGGACCAGTGCTTGATAAGGGAAAATTATGCCACACCATACATCTTCGAGCGTTTTGCCCGCTCATGCGGGGGTGACGCGTTTTATGGACGCGTGCCATCATCGCCAGCCCGATGCCACGCCGATCTGGTTTATGCGCCAGGCTGGCCGCTGTCTGGCCGAATATCGCGAATTGCGCAAGAAATACGATATTTTGACCATGGCGCGTACTCCTGAGCTTTGCGCGCAGGTGACGTTGATGCCGGTCAATGAACTGGGCGTTGATGGGGCTGTCCTTTACGCCGATATCATGCTGCCATTGGAGGGCATGGGCGTTTCGCTGGAGATTCAGCCGGAGATTGGTCCGATCATTCACCATCCCATTCGCACGATGCAGGATGTCGAGAAGCTGCGCATTCTGGATGCCGAGGAGGCCACGCCCTATGTGATGGAGGCTGTGCGCCTGGTGCGCCGTGAACTGGAGGGCAAACAGGCCGTCATCGGCTTCTCTGGCGCGCCCTTTACTCTGGCTTGCTATCTGATCGAGGGGCGCCCCTCGCGCGACTATGGCACTGCCAAGGCGCTGATGTATGGCCAGCCGGCGATCTGGCATGCTCTGATGGAGAAACTGACCGAGGTGACGATCCGCTACCTGGTGGCACAGATTCACGCGGGAGTCAACGTGGTGCAGTTATTCGATAGCTGGGTGGGCGCGCTCAGTCCCAGCACGTACCGCCGCTTTGTGCTGCCCTATTCCCAGCGCATCTTCCAGGCCGTCAAAGAGACCGGTACGCCCTCGATCCACTTCGGCACCAGTACCGGGACACTGCTAGAGAGCATGGCCGAGGCGGGCGGCGATATTATGTGCGTTGACTGGCGTTTTGACCTGGACGAAGCCTGGAAGCGCATCGGCTATGAGCGGGGTATTCAGGGCAATCTCGACCCGACCCTGCTGCTCGCTCCCTGGGAAGCGATTGAGGAAGGCGTGCGCGATGTCCTGCGGCGGGCGGATAATCGTCCCGGCCACATCTTTAACCTCGGTCATGGCGTGCTGGCTCCTACCGATCCAGCTATGCTGAAACGCGTGGTAGAGGCGGTGCATACGCTCTCTGCCCGCTAATGTACGGCGGAGCGGAGAACGTTCAGGTGGCGGAACGTGCGTGATTATGGGCGGGCTTCCAGCCACACAGCCATGTTGGTAAGCAGCTATGAGAGGAGAAAGATAGATATGTCTACGGATTCAATTGGGGTCTTGCTGATGACCTATGGATCACCGGCGACCCTGGATGATATGCCCGCGTATCTGCGCAATATACGCGGCGGGCGCGAACCGGAGCCGGAACTGATTCAGGAGTTTCGCCGCCGCTACGAACTCATCGGCGGTTCTCCGCTGGTGCCGATCACGCGGGCCCAGGCTGCCGCGCTGCAGGATGAATTAAACGCCCAGCATCCAACTGGTCCGCGTTTTCATGTGCAGGCCGGTATGCGTTTCGCCCCGCCGCTGATCGCCGATGTAGTGCCGGAGGTCGCGGCAGGCGCGAACAAGCTGGTCGGGGTGATTATGTCCCCGCAGTATTCGCCGATCATCATGAGCGGCTATGTGCGCACACTGGAAGACGCGGTGGCCGATCTTGAGCGCCCGGACCTCGCTCTCAAGGTAGCCGAGGACTGGCATATGCAGCCTTTCTTCTTACAGGCTGTGGCCGAACGGGTTGTTCAGGCCTTAGAAAAACTGCCCGCCGATGTGCGCGAGCGCGTGCCCGTGTTGCTCAGCGCGCACAGTATGCCTAAACGTGTGGTTGAGCGCGAACCCGATTATATCAACGCGCTGAAAGAGACCGCCGCTGCTATCGCGCAGCGGGCCGGCCTGACCGACGACCGCTGGTCCTTCTGCTATCAAAGCGCCGGACATACGCCCGAAGAGTGGCTCAAGCCCGATTTCGCCGATGTGATGCCCGACCTCAAGGCGGCTGGCCACACCCATGTCCTGATCGCGCCGGTGCAATTTCTGGCCGATCACCTGGAAATCCTCTACGATATCGAGATTGGCGCCCGCGAGCAGGCCGAAGAACACGGCATCGTCTTCGCCCGCACCGAATCGCTCAACACCTCGCCGCTTTTCATCAAAGCTCTGGCCGAGGTGGTCAAAGCCAATATCCCGTAGAAGATCGCGCGTCTACAGCCAGCGCTGCCTGGTGGCTATAACCGCTGCCTGGGTGCGGTCTTTGACATGCATTTTTTGCATGATATGGTGAACATGCGATTTCACGGTTTCCAGGCTGACTGAGAGACGCTCGGAGATAGCGCGATTGGTCAGACCATCGACCATCAGGCGCAGCACCTCGCGCTCGCGGTCCGTGAGTACCGCCGAGGACTGGTTGAGCGGAAAACGAGCCTTGAGGGTGGTTCCTTCGCCGGGGGCGCTGTGAATTTCCAGCACGCCTCCGGCCTGGCGAATGCGTTCCTCCATGGTTTGCAGGCCCATGTGCAGGGAAACCGCTGCCGAGTCCGGCTGATTCTTGCGCACCTGTTCGGGGTCAAAACCCTGGCCGTTGTCGCTGATCTGCGCCACGCCCAGGCCGGCAATCTGGCGAATGCGAATGCTCACCTCGCTGGCGGAGGCGTGCTTGCGGATATTATTCAGCGCCTCCTGCATAAAACGATAGATCGGCGCGCGCAAGGCCTGCGGCCAGTGCGAAAGGTTGTCCACGTCATAGGTGATTTTTAGATGTGGCTGACTCTGACCGTACTCGTGCAGCAGACTTTTGAGCGCCTCGTCAAATTCCTGCTCCTCCAGCGGCACCGGTAGCAGCGACGAAATGCCGTAACGCAGATCACGCAGACTGCGATCCAGCAGTTCGCGTGCCTGTTCAATCTCGTTTAGCGCGACCTGTGGCTGCTTCTCCAGAATCCGCTGAATGTAATCTAGCTTTTGCGTTACGTGAGCCACATCCTGCATCACGCTGTCGTGCATTTCGCTGGCGATGCGGCTGCGCTCCTGCTCGATCAGGCGCTCCTGCTCCTCGCGGTGCTGTTCGCGGTGGAGCAGCAAGAGGGCGATAATATCGCAGGCGGCATTGAGAAGGAGGCGTTGGTCAAGTAGTAAGGTCGGTTCCTGGGAGAGAACCATGCCGAGCGCGCCCAGAAGTTGTTCGCGATAATTCAGGGTTTGCCAGACCAGCGCTCTTTCGCTCACATCGGGCAGGGTAATCAGACCGAAGGCCGGTTCCATGGCGGCAGGCTGGAGCGAAGCTGCCAGCTGGTTAATCTCAACCGTTGCCTGCTCGATAAAAGCGTCGGACTCGCCCAGACTGTACTGCAACTGGAAACCCTGCTGGGCTGGAAAATAGCGCCAGAAGCAGCCTGCCGTTGAGCGCAGCGTCGAGGCCAGCAGACCGAGAATCTGCCCGGTGAAAGCCTGTTCATCCGTTTCCGCGTTCGCCGCCAGACCCAGCTCGCAGAGCGCGATCAGCAGACTGAGCACCTCGTCGAAATGCAAGGGAAGATACTCGACAGGGGTGTACTCGGCCTGTGCAACCTGGTCCTCCTCCTCGCTTTTCACTGTCTTCGCGCGTGTGCCTCGTCGGGCCTGGCGCCTGGCTCGTTCTGAAGGTTCCGTGTATCTGCGCGGGGGCTGAAAATCTCCATCTGCCGCCAGGTACGCGGAGAGCAGCGAGATACAAATCAGCAGATCACCCTGGGCCTCGGCGCTGGGAGCGGTGCGCGTGCCGGAGGGACTGAAGCAGAAGACCAGCACACCCTGGCGCGAACCCTGACGCAAGGGGTGGAGCAGAACCCGCCCGCGCGGCCAGGCCCAGGCACGTTCTTCTGGTAAACTGCGGGGGTCCAGCGAAATATTGGGGATATTGAGAAAACCATGCTGGTGCAGAGCAGAGGCAAAAAGACCCTGGAGGGAAAGCTCGTTCAGTTCATCCTCTGGCGAATGTTGCGAAGAAGCAGGGCGCCGGCCACTGGATTCCAGCAGGCGCAGCATCTGGCGCTCATAGTCCAGCTCAAAGAGCAGGGCCAGGCGCGCGCCGCAGCTTTTGCGCGCGTAGTCCAGCAACAAGGCCCGTCCCTGAGTCACTGACATCACCTGCTGCAATCGTGCGACCAGGCTTAACAGAGTCTGCGATGCCACTACGCTTCATTCTCCCTATTGCAAAAATACGTAACCTTTGTTTTTCCTCTTTCCATCATACACAGCGCAAAAAGCACCCCGGCAGCCAGCGATACGAGCGGAGCGGAGCCAGTGCCGGCCCGCGCAGAGCACAAAACAGAGAAGCATGGGCAACGAGAAAATGATGAGGTATCGTCTCGTTGCCCATGCTTCCCTGGCTGATTGGGATAGGTAAAAACTAGTGGGAAGCCGCCAGGTGCGCGCCCTGCGCGTTTTCAATCTTATCCATGTCCAGCAGATCCCTGGTGGACGAATCGGAGAGCGCTTTGCGGGTTTGAGGATCAAAAACAACCTTGTCGCGTGAGCAATACTGCAAGCGATTCCAGTTTGCCATGGCAATGTCCCAGATGGGATAGCGGCGGCGGGCTTCCTCGTCGCCTCTACCGATATGGCGAATAGCCAGCGCGGAAAGAATCAGGGCCGCTACGATAAAGGCCATAGTGATGATAACCTGGAAGAGTTCGAGGCCGGTGGTGGAAACCATAATGAGGATGAGAAACGCCCCGATACCGACCAGGATCATGCCAGTGATGATGTATTTCATCATGGCGGCCTTTGGCTCAGGCATAGGCGGGGGCGCGATATGCAATTCGCCTGTATCGTATGCTGTCTGCAATTTCTTTACTTGATCCGCCCGATTACAGACCGGGCAAGGAGAAAGCTGCCTGCGGGAAACCATAAATAGAAGTCCTCCTTCGTCCGCCTCTGTCCGGCGAACGCGATACCGTGATGATGTTTAAGAGCATAGAGAACAGCGCTGTAAGATTGTCGACTTGAATGCGGCTTCAGCGATCATGGTAGAGCGCGGTTCATGCCTCTCGATGCACTGCTGCTCTATTCACTGGATGGTCTCTGCTCCTTCTTTATTCTAGCACTCTTCTTCCCCAACGGACAAGATAGAGAAATCTGGCCGCCAGAGTTTCTCACTACCATCGATGGTGTGCTGGATGGACGCAAAAACAGGAAGCGAGCGCGCCCGCTTCCTGTTTTTACGTCCATCCAGCACACCATCGATGGTTAGTACATAATGATTTTTGTCGTGTTGACCGCTGCGTTGTAATAGAGCCACTCAACATCGCTGTGCTGCATATTGATGCAACCATGCGAACCGGCATAGGCGAAGGAAGTACCACCCGGATCGTAGTGGGGGAACTGTTTGTCCGGGCCGTACTGAGAGCGCCACCAGCTCTCATGCAGGAAGTAGCCCTGACTGTGATACTGCAAGGCATAGGGAATGGGCGTATCGGGATAGTAGCCCTCCTGGCCGGGCTTTTTGCCAGAGGTGAATTTCGTATCTTTCAGGCGGCTCTCAACCCACCACGTACCGGGCAGGCTGGGATGATCCGGCTGACCGCTGACGATCAGGAAGGATTTGATCAGCTTGCCATCCTGGTAAACGCGCAAGGCCTGCTCGGAGAACGAAACCACCAGCACCATGCCGGAGGTATACCCGTACTTCTGGAGGAGCTGCGTGTCGGTGCTGTGTACCTTGTTATAGGGCGTCTTATCGGAAAAGTTGGTTTTATAGGCGTCAAAATTGGTCTGCCAGACATTGATCTGTCCGATGAGGTATTGATAATCGGCAATTGTGGTCGCGGAGGCCAGCAAGCCCTGCGCGGGATAATTGACAATGCCGGCGTATTCATAGCCCAGGTTATAGGTCACACCATCGTATGAATCATGGTAGGTGTGCTTCTTCTCCCAGCTATTAGCCTCGCTGGCCAGCTTGTTCA
>DASZXF010000760.1:0-3226 GCA_035546055.1 Ktedonobacteraceae bacterium | reverse complement strand
AGAGAAAAGGGAGAGATCATCATCACTGCTGGCGATGTACCATTGGTGGCTTCAGGAAAAACCTTCTGGCAGGCTTTGTCCAGCGCTATTTCAAAGAGCCATCACCTCGCGAGCAGTGCCGCGCCTCATGCCCTGACAGCTCCGCTGCTCTCACCGAGCAAGGTTCGCATAGACAGCAATGTAATATATTTTATGAAATTCGAGGAACATTGCCAGTGAGTAACGCATCAGGAAAATATCATCGCTCAAAAAAAGGCAACTCGCGGAAGAAAAACCATCAAATCAAACGCCAGGCATCTTCCCGCCAGGCGCCAGTGCGGAAACAGGTTGTTCCGCAGAAGACAGGAGCACAGGTCACGCCAGGCCAAGCACAAAGGCCGTCTGCCTTGCCGGTAGCGCAGGCGCCAGCGTCGCCTGCTGTCTCCCCTGTATCAACCGGACAGCGTTCTTCTGCCGCTCCCCAGACTGTTTCTCCAGGCCCAAAGGGACGGCGCACAGCCTGGCGCTTCCTGGCCATCTGCCTGGCGCCGGTGGCCGTCAGCATCAATTTTACCAATTATGGAGCGCTTATTCCCCTGTTGCAAGACGAGTTACATGTCAGCAGCAGTCAGATCAGTCTCTTTTCCACCCTTCTCTTCCTGGGTCTGGCGCTCGCGAATATTCCCGGTGGCATCCTGGCTGATCGCTTTGGATCGCGCGCGACTATGCTTGGTTCACTCGTGCTTGTCAGCGGAGGCTCATTGCTCACACCGCTTTTCCCCACGTTCACCTGGATGGTATTGTGCCGTACCATGATCGGCCTGGGCGCCGGTGCGTCATTGGTGGCCGGTTCCCATGCCGCAGCGGACATGGGCAAGCACGAAGCGCTGGCCCAGGGACTCAATGGTGGAGCGACACAGGTGGGAGCCGGCCTGGGTCTGTTTGTCATACCGCAATTGCTGGGGCCGCTTGGCTGGCGTGGCGCACTCTTCGCCTGCGGCCTCCTGGGGGTCGTCACCTTTCTCGTCTGGCTCCTGGTACCCCGGAGCACAGCGGCTCATGTTCATGAACCACAGCAGCAAGCCAATCCTGTGGCTGGCATTCGCTCGCCCGCGATCTGGATGCTCGGCATCTCAAACATGGGCACGCTGGGCGTCAATAATGCCATCGCGGCCTGGCTGGCCGTTTACTTTACCATGCGTTATCATCTCCCCCTGCCACTCGCGGCGGGGTTTGGCTCACTCGGCCTGTTCGCCGGTCTCGTCTTTCGTCCACTGGGAGGTCTGCTGCTGGCGCGCACGCAGCGGCCTCTCCTGCTGATCCGTACAGGAACCATCATGACTTTTCTGGGCCTTGGCGTCCTTGCGCTCCCCATCCCGTTATTGCCCGTCGCCTGTCTCGGACTGCTCTTATTCGCGCTGGGTACAACGTTCCCCTATGCCGCGATTTTTAGCACAGCCGCCGATGTAGGAAGAAAAACCCCCATCGGCTCTGGAGTCGCGCAGGGCTTGATTGCCGTCCTGGCCTCACCGGCAGCGATTGCCGGTCCGCCTCTGATTGGCCAGTTCCTTGAGCAAACCCAGAGCTTTACCTTCGCCTTTGGCGCGGTCGCTCTCACCTTCTCAGTCGTAGCTGTGCTTGCCTCATGGTGGCTGAACGCCGCGCTTAAACGCACACGAGAACAGGAGAAAAGGATGCTGAAACAGATGGCATAGCGCAAAAGACATAAAGAGGGAGGCAGGGGCGTATTCCCTGCCTCCCTCTTCATCGGATGCCGAAGACACTGTTCTCTCATGGTTAAAGTTCATTGGTCCCGGCGGGGCGTTTGATCAGGAAAAAGGCGATGGCGGCCATGACCAGGGACAGCACCATACCGAGCGCGAAGGTAATCTGCGGACCAATCCAGGGACCGACCAGCGCCTGCGCCAGCGGACCGAGCATGACCGCCAGCGAGAGCGCCGAGCCGCGCATACCCATCACCTTGCCGCGATTGGCATCGCTGGTCGCGCTGAGGTAGATACCTCCCAGGGCTGGTTCGGCCAGGGCGCTGCCGAGTCCGGTCAGGGCCGCGCCAGCCAGGAGCAGCGGATAGCTCGGAGCCACCACCATGCAGATATTGAGCGCGCCAAAGAGCAGGCTGCCCGCGACAATCACCGGTTTTTTGGGCAACATCTCACCCACGCGTCCCAGCACCAGCGGCGAAACCGCCATCGCCAGGCCGAAGACACTGATAATCATGCCATACTGCGCCGGGCTGTAGTGCAGCACCTTCTCGAAGAAGAAAGGATACTGCGGGAAGACAAAGGGATAGGTGAACAGCAGGCCAAAATCAATCAGCAGGAAAGGCGCAAAGAGCCAGATCAGGCGGACCAGGCGCGCATCCCGGTTCATTTTTACCCCGGCTTTTCCCAGCTTTCTCTGCGCCCTGGCCTCCGCGCGCACGTGTTCCGGCAGCGTTTCAGGCACCAGCACAATGGCCAGCAGCGAAGCCAGCAAGGCAATACCCGCCGAGAACAGGAACGGACTCGTAAAGCCCAGCGCCTGCACCAGTACGCCGCCTATGCCCGGACCCAGCGCGATGCCCGTAGCCTGCGCCGTAGTGATAAAGCCGATCCAGCGCCCCTGCTTCTCAGTGGGCACCGTATCCCCCACCATGGCCAGCGCGGCAGGCATCATGCCGGAGATCAGCATACCCTCCACAAAGCGGATAAGGATAAAAATGAAAGGAACATTCACAAAGGCCAGGACCAGATTTGTCCCGATAAAGCCGGCCAGCGAAATAAAGAGAATCGGCTTGCGTCCAATCCGTCCGGCCCACGTGCCCATAGGGGTACTCAGCAGGAACATCCCCAGGCCAAAAGCCCCTTCCATCAAGGCCAGCGTCTCCGCTCCCAGGCCCAGCGCGTGCAAACGCTCCGGGAAGACCGGCATAATAATCGCGAAGCCGGTCATCAAGAGCGCCACGCACCCGACCAGAAATAACAGCGTCAGCGTCGGCGACTTCGCGGGCCTGGCCGCCCCGGCCTCCAGCGCCCTGGTCCCCGGCGTTCCCGCCTGCTCCGTCACCATCATCTCAGTCTCTTGTTCGAGGATTGTATGCATCTTTTTCATCCTTTTCCTGTTAAATAGCGCTTTGTTTGCTTGTAATTTGCAAGTGAAGACGCTATACTATTCTCAGGCCGGCCCTGAAAACCGGAAACGCCGGCGTTCAAACAGGAGAGAGCATCTTCCGTTGTCGGCTTCGCGG
>DASZXF010000759.1:0-8299 GCA_035546055.1 Ktedonobacteraceae bacterium | reverse complement strand
AGAGAAAAGTATGGACGGCAAAAACCTGAGTATTTTGGTGCAACACGCGGGGTTTACTTTCGTAATAGATTGCAGAAACAAATTTATTGACGCAGGGCGTAAGGGAACCGAGCCTGGGGAGAGGAAGAAGCGTCTGCGCCTGAGCGTCGCAGAAAGTGCGAGGATTAAAATGATGAATAGGGAACGCATGACAGGGAGTAGTCGCTACCGGGGAGGGAATGCACCTACTTCGCTCGGTCTGAGTGAGCGCTGGGAGCGGGTGCTGGCTTATCCCCTTGGTTGGGTAACAGGCCTGATACTCTTCGTTTTGGAGCGTAGAAATCAAAATGTGCAATTGCATGCCAAACAATCTATGATCGTTTTTGGTCCATTGAGCATTGTCTACTTCCTGGTGGGCCTGCTGGCGAGTATCCTGGGCGGCATCCCGCTCATCGGTGGCTTCCTTGGCCTGGTGCTGGGTTTCTTAGCCAGTGTTGTCTTATGGATCATGATTGTTCTGGCCGTCTGGCTGATCATTATGGCCTGGTTCCGACCAACTTATCGTCTGCCCTTTGTCAGCAACTGGCTCCGCTATTAAAAATACATATGAAAGAAAAGGGCACCTTTCTCCACAATCAGGTGCCCTTATTTTTCAACCATCTTGATAGCCATGCTTCAAGTTAGAGGCCCGTCGCCAGCCAGATTCCCGAAAACTATTTCCGATATAGCAGACCGAGGGTCAGGCCGTAAACGGCGTGGCGCAGCATGTTTTGCCAGAAGGCGGTCCAGTTGGCCAGGTGCGGAAGTTCGCCGTTTTTGATTATGGGATGATGGCGGTCTACCCACGGTGTCAGAGGCCAGACGGAGAGCACGAAGGCTTCGCCGAAGAGGGTGCCTTTGAGCCAGCCGGGACCGGGCAACAGACGTTTACCGACCGCCGCGTAGACTTCGGCCAGGAGCAGGCCGTTGAGAAAATGCAATCCCCAGGCCAGCGTGGCCATACGTTTACTCTGCGCGTGGCTGTCACCCAGCAAGCCCTGAATAAACTTCACATCGTTAAAATCATTCCCCACAATCCATTTATCGGTTTCCATCGCCACGCTATAAGCGGCTGTCGCGGCCAGGCCGGCCAAAGCTGCCTGTCCCGGTCGCCAGTTTTTGGGCAAGAAACGCCGCAACGCAGTAGACATATACACCATCCTTCATCAATCAAATGAACCTGACAGGCGCAAACTCCGAGAAGCAGATATGACTTTGATTACGCGAACAGGCTCTTTTTAGTATAACAAAAAGCGCGCGCCTGAAGTACGCAGGAGGAGAAGCGAGTATGGTTCCTCGTTTTGCGCCGGGCGCGATCTGCCAGACAAGTCGTAGCAGGCGCCGAATAGTACCCCATTCTTCTCATTGCCGCGCGTCAATCACCAGAAGAGAGCGGGCGAATAGGAATACTGGATAGAAATGTCTCCACATACGGGCAGTGTCCGTACACTACCCGTATGTGTAAAAGAGCGTAAAAGAAAGGATGGAGGCCTACAATTCCTGGGGGAGCGCCATTTTCTTCTTTAAAGCAAGAGGGAAACGCAGAACACGCCTCAGCACTATTGCGGTACCAGAGCCGGCCAACGTGGCGAAGAAGTTCACCACATCGTTATTACACCAGGGAAGCCCGCGTACAAGCCGCGTGGGGGTACCGCAGGAGTGAACCCGGCGTTCGGTTTCGCACTGGCAGGCAGGGCAAACATACATGGCCTGCACAGTCGCGCCCAGCAGGCTATCGCAGATGCTTCCAGCCAGTCCACTGATCAGGGCGATCAAAGGCAACGCAGCCAGTGAGCGGCGCAAACCCCGCGCACACCAGAACGCACAGCCCAGGAAGCAAGCACCCAGCGCCGAGGCCAACGAGCCAAGGGGAGTTATGCCCCCGGAAGTCCCGGGCTCGACCGTCTGACCGGTGGTCAAAAGGCGTGGCTGCGCAGAACTGAGCACGCCAAGTTCCGTAGCCCAGGTATCAGCGGTAGCGGTGGCCAGCGCGCCGACAAAGCCCGCCTCCAGCGTTTCGCGGGCGGCAGCGGAATTTGTCGCCCCAGCCGCCACGGCATAGAGCGAGGCCAGGCCGCCATTGGCCGCCACCTGAGCAAGATCGCGCTGCGAACCCTTACTGAATTTATCGTTCGCGACCCGCTCTTTCTCCGCCTCACGAAAATGCGAAAGGAGTGTTGACGAGACAAAAAAAGAGATCAAGGCCAGACCCCAGGACCAGCCACCCAGGCTGACAATACCGGTGCCCGTCGCTACGGCTCCCAGCGCGCCGCCCCTGGTGAGCGAGCGCCGCTTCCAGGCCAGCCAGCCAATGCCGCCGCTCAGCGCAAGACTGAGCACAAGGCGTCCGCCGCGCGCGGATGGCGAAAAAGATGATATTACAGGCTTGAGAGGGCGCACAGGAGCAAGCAGATTGGAGGTCAAATAGGAGGCACCTGTACGGTTGCGTTTCATAGTGTCCATAAGTCCATTCCTCGTTATTATTGTGTTACAGAACGTGGTATTGCCAGTTTTATTGTAGTGGAGGTCTCGAAGAGAGGCAAGAGAGGGATAGGGTTGCAACAACCAGCGCTCGACATGTAATAGGCCCGTTGGGTGGTACTTTTGGCATTTGCTTTAATGTATAGTATCATATCAGTATGTTTCACCCTGTAAATTTCGATTGTTGTCAGGTATCACAAAGCATGATACACTGCGGGAAAGTGTACGTGGGAAGTTGGTCTGGTGAAAGTGAGGAGTCAAAGTGATCAGATGTAGTCACTGCGGAAAATTAGCTCCGCAAGGAGCGCTGAGTTGCCAGCATTGTGGAATGCCGCTGGCAAACGGGGGAAATGGAGCCGCGAGCGCGGGGCAATCCGAACAACAGGAATTGCCTGCCTGGCTTGAGTCATTGCGCGCGCACGAACGACCGATAACCAACAATCAGGAGAATCGTCAGCCCTTTTCGCTGGATGAACTGGTTGATGAAGATTCTATGCCCAGTTGGATGCGCCAGGATCGGCGCAAGATGCCAGAGAGTGGAAGTTCCGATTCGTTCCCGGCCCTCCCGGCCATGCCTGGCGCTGGCCCGGAGAAACAGGATACGCCTGCCAATGGTTTCCAGGCGGGTTCGTTGATTGATGAGCGTTCGCTGCCAGCCTGGATGCGCGAAAATCAAGGCCAGCCCGGCGGACAGGCGGGCGCGGCGGTGAACGTGTCGGCCCATAGCCTGGTAGATCAGCAACACCTGCCGGCCTGGATTAAGGATCTCAGCCAGTCAACTCCATCCGTGACGCCGCCAGCAGCGCCAGTTCGCAATCAGTATGGCCTGCCGCCTGTGCAGACGCCGGTGACGCCGCCCTCTATGCCGAGCGCGCCGCGTGTGCCTCAGACGCCGCCGGCCAGTGAGCCACCGGCCAGCCTGGCCCATGGTTTTTCAGCACACGAGCTGGTCGATATGCAGGCGATGCCGGCGTGGATGAGCGGCTCGCCGGGAGCGGGACAGGGACCAGGAGCGCCGCCGACGCGGCCCGTGCCAGTGGAGCAGGGCTTCTCGGCTGGCGAGTTGATAGACCAGCGCTCCATACCCCAGTGGATGAAAGAACTCCAGGGGCAGGAGAAAGCCAATCCCCAATCTGCAATGGGTGTGCCGGTGAATGGGAGTGGGCAGATGATGGGGCCAGGACAGGGAACACAGAGGACAACGAGTGATGAGGGGATGCCGGCGGGATCGTTACTGGATGCAAACTCGATGCCTCCCTGGTTACGGGAAAGTCAACTCAGCAGTTCACAGGCTCCACAGGCCAGCGGTCAGAATCTCTCCGCAGGCTCGCTACTGGACGCTTCCGCTGCTCCCGCCTGGATGCGCGAAGGTTTACAGGGGAACACACAGCTTCCGCAGGCGAACAATCAGGGTTTTTCCGCCAGTTCGCTGCTGGATGCCAGTTCGGCGCCGGCGTGGATGCGCGAGGGCGCGCAGAACAGCGCCCCGGAGGCACAGTCTGCCGGCTCCGGCTTCTCCGCCAATTCTCTGCTGGATATGAGTGCTATGCCCGCCTGGATGCGCGAGGGAGAACAGGGCAGTGCGCAGGGTGCCCAGGCCCAGCCTGGCGGACAGGGTATGTCGGCTGGCTCGCTGATCGATATGAACGCCATGCCAGCCTGGCTGCGCAATGCTGAGAGCAGTCAAAACGCGGCCAGCGCACGTCCCGGCCAGGTACCGGCTCGCCCTGTGCCCAGTCGGCCACGCCACGAGGGCGCCCCCCTGGAACAGAGCGAGGCCGCCGCCAATGTCTTCGCCTCCATGCTCGGGGTCGCGGCTTCTACGCCCGCGCTCCCCGGTCAGGAGCAGGTTCCTGGCACAAATCTGGGGGTTGCGCAGGGACAGCCCATGTCCGCCTTGCCACCGTACCAGCAGGCTCAGCCCAGTCTACCGGGCTGGCAACAGCCAGAGATGACGCAGTATAATCAAGGAGCACAGGCGCGCTCGTGGCAGATGTCCGGGCCAATGCCCGCCGTCAATGCTCAGCCCGCGCCCAATGCTTATGCACCCATGGGTCAGCCGGGAGGTCCGCAGGAGACGCCTCCGCGCCTGAATAACGCGGAGCAGCCGGCGTGGAATAACAACTACGCGGCGGACAGGACGGCGCTGGGAGTGACATCGAACGCGGATGCAGGCCATCAACGTTTTGATCCTTATCCAGCCAGTACCCAGAATACACCCACGAAGAAAAAGGGCATTTTTGACTCTATTCGTGAGTTTTTCACCAGGTAGACGGAGCTGCCGCGCAGCCCGTTGAATGTTGAGCTTGTGTCAAGATAAAAAGGAATGCAGATGCAGACAGATTTCTCCCTGGGAGAAACACAAAGTCCGGCGAGTAAGTACGATCCAGAAAGTGCCAGGGCCATTCTGGTGGCGGACTGCGGTACGGTTGTGACCAAAGTCTCGCTCCTGGGCCTGGTGGAAGGGCAATATCGCCTGATGGCTCGTGGCGAGGCTCCAACGACCGTGGCAGCTCCCCACAAGGATATCACGCAGGGCATCATCCAGGCGATTGCGGAGATCGAACGCATTACCGGGCATCGCTTTGTCTCCAAGAAAGGGCGCATTCTTTCGCCTCAACAGATGACGGGCGATGGCGTCGATCTCTTTGTCGCCGCCATCAGCGCGGGCGGCCCGATTCGCCTGGTGGTGCTGGGTGCGGTGTCGCCGCAACTGGCCGAACTGGCCAAACAGGCTATCTCTGGTCTGTACGCGGAAACCCACGCCATCCCTTCACCCGCGTATAGCTCGACCCACTCCAGCGGCCAGGGAGCGTGGACAGCCGAGCGGGTGCGCCTGGAGTGGGAGCGCCAGCTCCAGAGTATGCGCGAGTTACAGCCTCACGCGGCTCTGATCGTGGGAACGGCGGAGACTCCCGCCGAGGCAGCTCCGCTGCAAGAAGCCTGCCAGCTCATTATAAATGCCTTGCAGGATCAACAAAAGCAGGGCATGACGCGCAGCAAGCCGTTCCCGGTACTCTACGCGGGCGCTCCTCAGTACGTAGAAGCGGTGCGGCGCATGGTGCAGGGACAGGCCGAAGTGACGCGCGTGGAAACGCTGGTGTCACAGAAGCAACTCGCCCCGGTGAGTATGGCCGCGACGGCTCTCTATGAGCGCGATGTCATTCAGCAGGTTCCCGGCTATGAGCAGGTGCGCTCCTGGTCCCCGGCTGCCCCGGTGGGCGCGGCTGGTTCGCTGAGCAGTCTGGTGCGCTTCCTGGCCCATCACTACGCCATGAACGTCACCGCTGTGGACGTGGGAGCTTCGACGACCTCGGTCATGATGGGCGGCGAACGCGGCGAGTTTATTCCTATGGTCAACGCGGGCATCGGCGTCGGTCCCAATATTGGCGCGATTCTCCAGCTGGTTGGCAAGCAACGTATTGAACGCTGGCTGCCTTTTGAAATCAACGAAGATGAGCTGCGCCAGTACGTCATGAACCGCATGATGCACCCCCAGGTCGTGCCCACCAGTCAGCGCGATCTCCAGATTGCCCAGGCTTTCGCTCGCGAGGCGATTATCCTTACCCTGGAGTCGGGGGCGCATGTCAATAGCTCGCAGTTTAACGCCGATCTGATCCTGGCTACCGGCGGAGTGCTGGCCCACGCACCGAAATACGGCCAGGCCATGCTGCTGCTGCTGGATGCCCTGCAACCGCGCGGCGTGACTTCGATGGTACTGGATCGCACCATGCTGATTTCGCAACTGGGCGCGGTCGCCACGGTCGCTCCAGTCGCGGCGGTGCAGGTCAACGAAAACGACGCGGTTCTCCATCGCCTGGGCACCTGCGTGGTTCCCTATGGCAATCTGCCCGCCGGTCAGACGGCGCTCAAGGTCGATGTTGAATATAGCAATGGACGCAAAGTCTCCGTCGAGGTGATGAGCGGCTCCATTGAAGTTGTACCCTTGCAAGTCAACGAGCAGGCGCTGCTCTCGCTCTATCCAGCTCCTACGGTTGACGTGGGTCTTGGACCCGGCGAGCGGGCACGTGCCGCCGAGGAGATCGATGGCGGCCTGGTCGGCCTGGTCATCGATGCGCGTGGGCGTCCGCTGGTGCTGGCGCAAAATGATGCCGAGCGCCAGGCGCGCCTCTTGCAATGGATGCAGATCATGGGTGCGTAAAGTAGCGCGAATTTCGTAGCAAGAACGTCGTATCAAAGCAGGTACGTTGGGGGGCAGATGGGGATGTAACAGGGGTCTGTTTACCCCGGTGAGGTGGTGTGTTGTGAGTTATCCGCTTGGATCGTCCCTGATACCGCGCATCAGGGTGCGACGAGAACGCTGGCCCGGTGGCTATGACGTGCGCAGCGTCCCGCTGGTAAAGGCGGGTACGCCGATTGTCCCGGACCAGCCAGTTATGCGCCTGACCAGGAACCCGGTGCAGGCTACTTTGCCGCAGGTGCCGCGTCTTTCGCTGCCTGCCGCTATGCCAGGCCAGAGCTACGCACCCGCCCTGAACGAAGTGCTGATCGCCGGCCTGAATGGCAGCGTGGTCGGCATCACCAGGCGCGGCAGCGTGCTGATCGAAGGCGAAGCAGCGATCATCTCCGGCGCCCTGGGCGTAGGTCGCCAGGTGGCCGGCCCTCTGCGCCTCTGGCAGTCCAGCAGTTCTTACGAACGCAAAGCCACCATTCCGCCGGGCACCATTCTGGCCGTGCCCGGCCCGCTCAACCTGGAAATGTTGCGCCAGGCTCTCTATGCCCGCCTCGCCGGGGTGGTCGCCAGCAGCATCTCTTCGCGCGACTTCGAGCACTTCCTGCACACGAATCTGATCAATCTCCTCCGCTGCGCGAACGTAGACCTTCTGCTCACCCATCTGCCTCCGCTGACGATCATGCTAACCGAAGGTCTGGGCACCATCGCCATGCCCATCCACACCATCAACCTCATCAGCAAACACCAGGGCAAAATCGCCCTGCTCGCCGGGGCCACCTCACTCAGCGCCGGTATCTATCCCGAACTGCTCATCTCGCTCACACGCGCGGAAGCGGCATCAGAGGCGCTGGCCCTCCAGCCGGAGACGCAACTGGTGCCTGGCGCCCTGGTACGCGTGTGCAGCGGCAATTATGAAGGCTCCATTGGCGAAATTGATTATCTCTTCTCGCACAGTCAGCGTTTTCCCTCCGGCGTGCGGGAACGCGCGGCCCGCATTCGCCTGGAAGACGGCTCCCAACTGGTAGTGCCGCTGCCCGTCCTGGAACGCATCGGTTGAACTTCAGTTCAACCCAATATATTGGCCGATTCGGACAATTATCCACAAAATAAAGAAGTTATCCACATTTTTCCCCAAATTTGTGGATAACTTTGGGTTCACGGATGTGATTTTGGACCAACAGGGAATGGCAAAATAGCTTATGAGGTGTTACACAATCATCATCGGCGAATACTGCAATAAAAATATATATTACAATAATGTGTAAATGATGTTGAGGCCATGGTTTTCATAGGCGACAAAAATAATTCATCACACGATTTTAACTGACGATTACAGTGCTTAACAAATCGCTCAACAAGCGAAGGTACAGCTCGTCTTACATGAAATACCACAACATATAGAGGAACGCAACGGCATGGATGACAGCCCAACCAGAAAGAGGAGGGAAGGCACACTCCAGCAGTGGTGTTCATGCTCAGCGTCGTTTGTAAAAGAGCATGAGCGGTCCTCTCGTTTGAGAAGCTTGCGGGGAAGCGCAGCAGAGGCGAGATCTCAGCGCGGTATCTCGGAGATCTCGCTTCTGCTGGACATTTGCCTGTTTGTGC
>DASZXF010000758.1:0-5372 GCA_035546055.1 Ktedonobacteraceae bacterium | reverse complement strand
TGCTTCAAACAACCATGCAGGCCATACAGGTTCACGCATATGGAGATACCGATCAACTCGCCCTGGAGGTCGTCGCACGCCCGGCCCCGCAAGAAGGGGAGGTATTGGTCCGCGTACATGCTGCCGGGGTCAATCCCATTGATTGGAAAGTTCGCCAGGGGCTGAGAAAACAGCTCCTGCCGATGCAGTTCCCCTATATTCCGGGGATGGAGATCGCGGGAGTGGTAGAGGAGGTTGGGGTGGGGGTAACTACCCTGCAGATTGGGCAGGCCGTCTATGGCCGAAGCAAAACGGGAGCTTATGCTGAATACGCCATCGCTGCCGAGCAAATGCTCGCGGCCAAACCACATACCGTCAGTTTTGATGAGGCCGCGACGATCCCTGTTGGGGCAACCACGGCCTGGCAAGGACTCTTTGACGCCGGGAAACTGGCAGCGGGCCAGCGTGTGCTGATTCAAGGAGCAGCCGGGGGAGTGGGCCTGTTTGCGGTCCAGCTGGCCAGCCAGCGAGGCGCACACGTTATCGCGACGACCTCCGGGGCCAATGTCGAGTTTGTGCGTTCGCTGGGAGCGGAGGTCGTGATCGACTATACCACGACAAGTCTGGTTGACGCGGCGCAGGATGTTGATTGCGTCTTTGATACTGTTGGGGAGACCCTTGAAACCTCACTCCAGGTTCTCAAGCGTGGCGGTATCCTGGTGGCCCTCTCAGGGCAAGCGCCAGCAGAGCAGGCCAGGGCGCGGGGAGTCCAGGTGAGCGCGACGCATACACTGATTGGGAGCGACCTGTTGGGGCAACTCGCTCGCCTGGTCGATGAAGGGCAACTCCGGCCAGTGATCAGGGACACATTCCCGCTGAGCCAGATTAGCCAGGCTCATGCATTGGGGCAACAAGGCCATGGGCGCGGACGGATTGTGCTGCATATTGCATAACGGCTCGCTCTTTTTTTCTATCGAGACACGTGCTGTCGGGACAGGCCATCTTGTTCCGACGCTGAAACCAATGATCTGATGCAGGAGAACACGACGATGAAAGAATACACGACCCCTCAACCGAGCACTGATACACCCGCGACTGCCGAGGATCGCGCCTTACTGGCAAAGGTCATCGAGGCTGTGCATGACGCTGGCTCCAGGCTGCTTGCCCTCTATTCACCGGAAGACCGTCCGAGTAATCGGCAGGAGATGGCGACTGCGGGCCAGCGCGGCGAGGAAGCGTCGCGCGGTGGTTTGCAGACCGCCCTGACCGCCGCCCGTCCCCAGGCCCGCTGGGTGGAAGAGGAGCAGGAGACGACCGCGCTGCCATCTGGGGAATGGTGGGTGGTGGATGCGATGGAGGGCGGCGTCAATCTCGTCCACGGATTGCCAGAGTGGTGTGTGAGCGCCACACTTCTCAGGGAGAATGTCCCTGTCCTCGCGGCGGTGTATCAGCCCATTGGAGACCTGACCTACACCGCGATCCGGGGAGGCGGCGCTTATCTTAATGGGAAGCCACTGCATACCTCGACCAAGGTAGATCTTGCCATGGCGATTGTCACAACTGGTCAGGCTGAAGCTGGCCAGGCCGAGACCTATCGACGTATCGGTGACTCGGTGACCGCTATGCTGCACAGTGCCTTGCTTGTCCGTGCTACGGTTCCTTCGACTTTCCCACTGCTCCAGGTGGCCAGCGGCCATCACGATGTTTTCTGGCAATATGAGCCGGTCCTGCCTGGGATTGCCGCAGGAGCCCTGTTCATCACGGAAGCAGGCGGCATTGTCAGTGATATCCAGGGCAACCCCTGGCAACCCGGTAGCCCCGACTTCCTTGCCACCTCACCCCGGTTGCACGCCGCCGCCGTAGAGGTTCTGGCAACCGTCAATTAACATCAGCGTCAAGAAAAAGCTCCTGAGTGCGACCCGGACGTTCCAGACCGCACTCAGAATGACGTGCTCTACACGGATTCAGAGGACCGCTGGAAAAACCCGGTCCTTGTTCAAACCATAAAGAAAGATGGTAATGATAAAATGCTCTAGCAACCATAAGAGAAAGAGAGGATGTCAGACACCATGCGTGAACCACCAGAAATTTCTGCGCAGCACCTGCGTACCTGTTTGCAGGAACACTATGACCTGGTCCCTGCGACCCTGGACTTTCTTCCTCTGGGTCTGGACTATCGAGCTGGTGTCTACCGACTCGTGAGTGAGCAGGGAGCCTCCTACTTGCTCAAGGTCAGGTCAGGAACACTGTACGAGCCAGGATGTCTTGTGCCAGCCTATCTCAGCGAGCAGGGAATCACCTCGGTCATCGCTCCTCTTCCCACCAGGAACCATGCCTTCTGGGCGAGAAGAGAAGATTGGACTGTGATTGTGTACCCTTTTTACGAAGGAGAGACGAGCTGGACGGGCATGACGGATGAGCAGTGGAAGGAGACAGGATCTATTTTTCAACGGATTCACCAGATGGTCCCGCCATCCTCGGGCTTTGAAGCGCTCCGCAAGGAGACTTTTGATCCGACAGGGTACGCCCGGTGGATACAGATGTTTGAGGCCCACCATCTGCACGAGTCCAGTGGAGAGAGCGCTTCTCAGCGCGCGCTTCGCTCCTCCTGGGCCGGGAACCAATCAACCATTCATGCCGTGGTGGCCTCCCTGGAAAAGCTGGCGGCGGTGCTCCAAAGGCGTCAGCTTCCCTATGTCATTTGCCATGCGGATCTCCATCCCGCCAATCTGCTACGTGATCGCGCAGGTCGGGTGTTTGTCATCGACTGGGATGAGGTGATGCTGGCTCCCAAAGAGCGCGATTTCCTCTTTATCAAGGCGTCTCCTACCGATAGTGAGACCCTGCCCGGAACCCCTGCCTTTTTTCAAGGATATGGGCAGGCGGACATCGATTGGATCGCGCTTGCCTACTACCGCTATGAGCGGGTGATGCAAGATGTGATTACCTGCGCCGAGAATGTGTGTCTGAGGGACGATTTGGGAGAGGGGTCCAGGGAAAGCGAAGCTCAGTTATTCCAGGATGTGCTGGCGGAAGGCGGCGAGCTTGACGCTGCGCTTCATGCCGCAACCCATCTTTCCCCTGATCTCACGGTTCCTCTCAAGAGGAACATGTAGTGGGAACATGGACACGATAAAAATCACCGGAGATGTGAGCGAGGTGTGAACGGGAGCCCGACAACTGGCAAGAAGAGCTAGCTTTTCTCGCCAGTTGTCGGGCTCCCGTTTCGACCTGTTATGCTCCTGTACAGAGCAGTGGCAGATCTTGCATGACCAGGCCGCTCGATAGAGCAGCGGAGAGCAGGACGCCAGGGATACCCGCGCCCGGATGCGTACCGGCTCCTACCAGATACAGCCCTTCAAGCGTGCTGGAGCGGTTATGGGGACGTAAATAGGCTGATTGGGTCAAGGTGGGTTCAAGCGAGAAAGCCGCTCCCAGATGGCTGCGCAATTGCGTGGCAAAATCCAGCGGGGTGAAGCGTTGTTCAACCACGATATGCTCGCCCAGTCCGGTCAAACCTGCTTTCTGTTCGAGAAACTGGATGACGCGATCGCGGAAGCGTTGTGACTCGCGGGCCCAATCAATACCGTGCGCCAGATTGGGCACAGGCGCGAGGACATAGAGGCTTTCCCCACCCACAGGCGCCAGGGTCGGGTCGGTGCGCGTGGGCGCATGCACATACAATGCCAGGTCCGCCGGCAACCCCTGGCCATCAAAAATATCATGGATGAGCTTGCGATAGTCTCGCGGCATACAAATGGTGTGATGGCGCAGATGTGGATACTGGCGGTTCAGTCCCAGATAGAGTAAAAAACAACTCATCGAGTAACGATAGCGCTCCAGCCGCCTGCCGAGCGAACGCGGGTGAAATTCCGCTGGCAAGAGATCCAGATAGGTTTGCGTCACATCGCTGTTTGCCACCACGGCATCAGCGAAAAGCGCGCGCTCACCTGGCAAACAGACACCCACCGCTTTCCGCCCTTGCACCAGGATTTTCGTGACCGGGAGACCACAACGAACCTCGCCTCCCAACGAGCGAAACAGGCGTTCTAACGCTTCAATCACGCAATACATTCCACCACGCGCGAAATGAACCCCGCCAAGACGCTCCAGGTAGGGAACAATGCTGTAGATCGAGGATGCGCGGAAAGGATTCCCGCCGATAAAGAGCGGGTGGAAGGAGAAGACCATGCGCAAGGAGGGGTCGCGAAAGTAGCGCGAGACTGTCGAATACACGCTTCGTTGCGCGCCGAAGCGCAGAAGTTCCGGCATGACGCCGAGAAAGTCGCGCCACGAAAGAAACGGTTGCGCGGCAAGATCGACGAAGGCGCGCCTGTAGAGGCGACTGCTCGCGGCCAGAAACGCGCGGTACCCCGCCACGTCTCGCGGCTCAAAGCGCGCGATTTCCGCCTCATCTTGCTCGGCTTTGCCCCAGTAATCAAACGAGCGTCCATCTGTGAACAGGATACGATAGAACGGACTGAGTTCCACCAGATCGAGGTCCGCGCGGAGATCGCGACCGGCGAGCAGCCAGAGATCCTCCAGCAGATGGGGAGCGGTAATCAGCGTCGGTCCCATGTCAAACGTGAAGCCCTCCAGCGTGAGCTGATATGCCCGGCCTCCCAGCTTTTCGCGTGCCTCAATCAGCGTCACCTGGCAGCCAGCGGCTTGCAGGCGAATGGCTGTGGCCAGACCGCCGAAGCCACCGCCAATGACGATCACGCGTCCTCGCCTGGAGACGCCGGGACTGGCTGGCTGGCTCGTGGGCAGCAGGTTGTGTTTCATCTTGTCTTTTCTCGCTCTCGTGATGTCTGGGGAGGGACAGAGGGACACTCCTGCAGGGAAAGTTCGCGGACACGCTGCTCAATGGCCTGGATACATTCCCCCGTACTGGCGAAATCCTGGCGCGAGAGCGGAGGACCAAAGCGCAGCGTAACCTGCCAGCGTCCGTTCTGAAGGATATACCGCAAGCCCGCCGGGACCAGCGCCACGTGCGTTCGGCTATCCTTCTCCGCCCATGCGAGCAGGCGCGCAAAGCCCGATCGAAATGGCAAAAAGACCGTCGTAGCGGCCCGTGGCGACGAGACCGGATCGATGACGGGATAGGCTTCGGGAAAGATCACCAGCGCCTCTCCCTGGCGCAGGAGTTGGATGGCCTGCGCGCTGGCCCGGCGCATGTACCCTCGCGCCTCATCGCGCTGATAAGCGCTTTGCGCCCCTCGCGTGTCCGCCGGGTTCAAACGTTCACTGCGCAGCATAATCGGCCAGTCTACCGCTTTGCAGAGATGCTCGATCACGCGGCGCCAGAGGGGATGGCGTACCCAGTCCAGGGCCACCAGCAGATGGAGTCGGCGCGAAGTCGCTTGCAGCAGCAGACATCCATCGTAGAGGTG
>DASZXF010000757.1:0-14004 GCA_035546055.1 Ktedonobacteraceae bacterium | reverse complement strand
GCAGGAGACGGAACAGCCAGGAACGATAGGCGCACGCCTATCGTTCCTGGCTGTTCCGTCTCCTGCGAGGCCTTTTTGCCTGTCAGGGAGAAAAAAGTGTCGATTTAACAGGTGGGGGCAGATGGTCCCAGATCACCGCCAAAGTTGGTGATGAGCCAGTTTCCGCCAGCGTTCTTATGCAAGGTCAACTCAAAGCGGTAGGTCTTCTTCAGCTTGCTCCGCGTGACGTTGTAGGCGAAGCTCTGAATATTCTGTCCCGCAGAGGCCGCGCTCCCCTCGATCTGCAGATAATCGGTGATTTTGCCATAGCACTGATCGTCAGCCTGAGCCATCTGCTTGAAGTCGCTGTTGCTCAATTGAACCGTGATGGTGGGATCAAGCTCGGTATAGGCCTGATCGTAGTTCGCGGTTTGCAGATCCGCCAGAAAATTCCCGGCAGTGTTGGCCGGACCAGCGCTGGCACTGACGGCGAGAAACAGGTTGATCGCTCCGCTGGCTACAACCCAGAGCAACGTCCCACCTACCAGGAAAATAACCAGCGCACCCACCCACCAGCGCCAGGTACGCGGCTTCCGTACCTCCTGGGGAGGACGGGCCACACGTGGCGTCGGCGGCGGCCCATCCAGGTGCGGGGACATACCCGGAGGGCGCTTGGGAACAACAGGCTGCCTGCCTGTCAACTCGGAAAAACGATAGGCTCCCGTTCCTTCTGTCCGTCTCTTCTCCAGCATCTCAGAAAAGCGGTATCCAGAGGTCGCGGAACGGTCCAGAGGGTCTTGCTGATGGCCCTCGGGCCCCTGTCGTCCTGGCATGAAAAACCTCCTCCGGTGTACTACCCCAGGCTGATGAGTATATTACCCGTAATAACCGATCACACCTTGAGGGATGACATACACGAAAGCTGCACAAATTACATCACATCAGTTAAGGATGAAGCATCACCACACCAGCCAGCCTGGCATGCGCCTGCTCAAGCTGCTCTTGAGCCTGTTTCGCCTGTACGCGCGTGGTCTGACCCACAATCACGGCCAGCACTGTCTGCTCGGTAAGCGCCCCCAGCAGCGAGGCGTCGGCTCCCGAAAGCACCGGTGCGCTGTGAAAAAGCACCACGCCCGAGGGTTTACCGGAAGCGGCCAGCAGTTCGCGCAAACCCGCGACTACCTGCTCCAGGTCGGGAGAGAGCAGGAGCGCAGACCCCTGAACGGGCGCGCTGCCGGCTCCGAGGACACGCAGACCCGGAATGAAGGTCTGCTGCAAACAGGTGGCGATTTTTTGCGGACTGATTTGCCCGCCCTCCAGCAGATCGCTCAGGCCCGCTCCTGACGCCAGATCAAAACACTGGCGTACAGCCGGCTCGCGTACATTGGCATCGACCAGAATCGTCTCCGCACCGCTTTGCGCCGCTACAATCGCCAGATTGGCTGCGACTATCGCCTGACCGCTGTAGGGAGACGCGGAGGTTACTTGCAGGGAATGCACCCGGGTCACGCAAGCGTCCTGCTGACCCTCCTGGTCCTGCTGCTGATTTTCCCAGTGAAAACGGATGTTGGCAAAAAGCGTATAAAATGCCTGGCTATAGGCAGTACCGGTATCATAATCGGTCAGCAGAGCTTTTTGCTCCTGCGTCCGTGATCCCATGAGGTCAAACTCCTCTCAAAGCGATCCCAAGGCATGCCGGGGCCAGCAGCATGAAAAACCGCCGTGGCTGTTTTTCATTCCCATACCTGTACCTGCATATTGCCTTTTTTACTATATTCATTGTTTAAGAACCTGTCAAGCAAGTACGCTGTGTGGAACAGGGCCGCGCACAGGTCTTTCTCTTCCCCGCCCACCAGGAAAAGGATGGATGCGGGGACATCCCGCGCCCCGATAGGAGACTGGTCGTCCCCTGCGCCCCTGCTGCGTGGATATCCGTTTAAATGGTCGCCCCCCCTTGCGGCCTGGACTTGCGGCCAGGAACCGGCGCGTGAGGAACCTCCCCATAGATCGGCAACTGGAAAAGATCTTTGAGATCTTCTTTACTGCGAATACGATCATCCAGGTAATCCAACAAAAAGGCCAGGGCAATGCCCACCGCCAGCGCGATCAGCACCAGCAGTACCAGCAGGGTTAGCTTGCTGGCGGAGGAACCGGGGACCAGGCCCGGCGCGGAGGCCGCGCCAATCACGCGCGCCATCACTTCCGGCTGAATATAGTTGCCATCTGTCGAGGTATGAGTATAGTCGGTTGCTACTACATAGTCCAGATATTGACCAATTCTGGCTGTCGCGACTTCACCGATAGCATTGGCAATCGCCCAGGCACCGGCCATGGTGCTCCAGTTGACACTGATTGTCACCAGACTGTGGACACGCGTGGCGCTCAGCGCGCCAGCGATGGCGCTGGCGTCCTGGTAATTACCCAGGTCGGGGTTGGGATAACGCTGCTCTATCAGGCTCATGTCCTGTCCAATCTGATGAGAAATATCCGTACCAAATTCTCTCGATGATAGAACTGGTCCCAGAACCAGCGTATCGGCGAGCGCCTCCGCCACGGTGACATTATCAGCCGGGTTGGGGTCGCCCTTGTTGGTCGCGCTCAGGCCAATTTGCAGAGAAATAGTCGAGCTATACCCCGTCAAGGCGCCTGGCGTCTGGCGCAATTTAAAATACTGATAGCCGGAATAGAGGGCTACCAGACCTGCGATCAAGATAATTAACCAGATATATCGCCAGATAACTTTTGCATAGCTCCGTAGTTCCACGGCATCTATCCCTTTCATTATGTACTACCGTGCCAAAGGCCGTGCGGGCATTTTTCCCCGTCTCACCCTTTTCCACGCCAGGGACCGCTCAGTGGCGGCTAGCGTACCAGCTCATTTGAGGGAGCATCCCAACCCTGCACCTGAGTCTGCTTCCCACTCATCTTTGCCTCAATGAATTGCAGAATCCTGCGCTGGAAACGCGGCTTATCAAAATCCAGGGCGTGATTGCGAATGGTCTGGGGATGATAGCGGCGCTCGTCAAACGAGGCCAGCACTGCCGTCAGACTCTCCACCGTTTGTTCGTAAAAGAAGGTACCGGTCACGCCCTCGACTACCGAGGCCAGCGCGCCTCCCGCGCCATAGGCGATGACGGGGCGCCCGGAGGCCTGAACCTCCAGCGGGGTGATGCCGAAATCCTCTTCACCAGGAAACAGGAAAGCGCGGCAGTGGGCGATATATTCCAGCACCTCGCTATCGGAGAGTCGACCCAGAAAACGCACGGTGGGACCAGCCATGGCTTTCAGTTGCTTTTCGTCGCGACCACCGCCAATGATGACCAGCGGCACCTGCAAGGCATTGCAGGCCTGAATGGCCAGGTCAATGCGTTTATAGGGCGCCAGGCGGCTCAAGACCAGAAAATAATCCCCCGGCTGGCTGGCCGGATCGAAGAGAAAACGGCTGGCCTCCACCGGCGGCGGAATTACGACCGACTCGCGGCGATAATACTTCTCGATGCGCTCGGCCACTACGGGCGAGTTGGCAATAAAATGATCAACCCGCATGGCGCTGGTCTGGTCCCAGACACGCAGCCAGGTAATCAGAAAGGGCAGAATACGCCGCGCCATCTTCCCCAGTTGCTCACGCTCCACGTACTCGTTGTAATTCCAGCACCAGCGCATGGGCGTGTGACAATAGCACACATGCAGCGTCCCCGGCTTGACAATCACGCCTTTGCCAAAAGCGCTGGAACTGCTCAGCACCAGGTCAAATCCGCGCAGATCCAGCCCTTCCATCGCGAAAGGATAGAAGGGCAGATAAGGCTGGTGATGTTTCATGACAAAAGGAAGCTTCTGCATGAAAGACGTGCGGATATCGATTTTCTGAAACGCCGGATCAACTCGCTGCGGGTCATAAATCGAGGTGTAGAGGGGAGCATCCGGGAATAGCTCATGCAGAGCCAGCACGACACGCTCGGCTCCCCCCATCTGATTGAGATAGTCGTGGACCAGGGCAACCTTCATCAGTACGCTCCTCGGCTGAACAGAACTGCCGGTATGGTGCGCATGAGAATGTGGAAGTACAGACGCAGCGACCAGTTTTCAATGTAGTACAGATCCATCAGCACGCCCTCGTCAAAGGAGAGATCGCTGCGCCCGCGCACCTGCCAGAGTCCGGTCAGACCCGGCTTGACGGCCAGGCGCCCCTTCTGCCACTCTTCATACTGCGCAACTTCGCGCGGCAAGGGCGGACGCGGACCCACCAGGCTCATATCTCCTTTAAGGACATTCAAGAGCTGGGGAATCTCGTCCAGGCTGGTGCGGCGCAAAAACTTGCCGATACCTGTCACGCGCGGATCATCCTTCATCTTGAAAAGTGGTCCCTGCGCCTCATTCTTAGCCAGCAGCGCCGCCTGCATCTGCTCGGCATTTTTATACATTGAACGGAATTTATAGCAGTTAAACTGGCGCTCACCGGCTCCCACACGCGGCTGAGAGAAAATGACCTCGCCCGGCGAAGTCAGCCTGATAAGCAGGGCAAAACAGAGCCAGAGCGGCGAACCCAGCAACAACACCAGGGCCGCCCCCGCGATATCGGTCGCGCGCATAATGGCGCGCTGCACAGGATTGATTTGCTTTTGCTTGATACCCAGCAGAGGAATGCCCTCAATCGCCACCAGGTCAATGCGCGAGAGGCTCAACTCATACAATTCCGGCACCAGCATAAATGATGCGCCGAGGCGTTCGCACAGGCGCACGCTGCGAATGGTCTGCTGATGCAATTCTGAGGGCAGGGCAATGATCACCTCATCCACCTGCATAGAACGGATGACCATGGCCAGGTCATCCAGCGTGCCCAGCATCCTGAAGCGGCCAAAGTTGCCGGCTGGCTCGTGGGTATCGTGGAGAAAACCCACAATCGAATAGCCCAGATTGGGCGTGGCCGCGATATGCTGCATAATCATCTTGCCCAGGCGCCCGGAACCGACGACCAGCAGGCGCGTCTCGCCAAGGCCCAGGCGGTGCAGGAAGCCCATAAACAGCGAGAGCACCAGTCTGCCAACGCAGAGGATGACGACAGCGCCGATCCAGATAAAGGGCACCAGCAGACGCGAACTCGATGGCGGCTGGAAGATAAAGAAGTACGTCAACAACACGGCCAGGCCCAGGGTCAGGGAAGTGGCAATCTGGCGCATCTGGATGACCAGGTTGCCGCTCAAACGGATGGAATAGAGGCCTCGCAGCACTAAAATCAGCATGGCCCCGATGATAATACCGACCTCCAGAGGGAAAAAAGAAGAGTTTGGCGGCTGATCCGACGGAACACCGCCCATGTTACTGCGCACAAATTCAACCAGACCATTGCCAAACAACACTGTATAACGCAGATAATACGCCACTTCGCAAGCTACATAGATTAGAACGGCATCGACGATAAAGGCCAGGCTCACCTCAAAGATGCGCCACTGCCGGCGCGTCGAACGACGAGCTGAAATCACTTTGGTAATCTGGCCAGTGGTACCGCCGGTCGAAATTTCCGCGTTCGAGAGGGGCATGGTCACATTCGGACTGGCCGCCAGAGTGCTCCCCTGGCTCCCCTGGGGAAAAACATTGCTGGCCGGTCCAACCGGATAGGGATTGGTATCTGGTCCCAGGCCAAACTGCTTCCCGATCTGTCCCGGCGGAAATGGACTCCTGTTCGGTCCGAAGGCAAACTGATTGCCAGACTGCCCGGGTGGCAACGGACTCCTGTTCGGTCCGCCGGTCAGGGCATTGCCGTCTTGCCGAGCAGCCAATGCCTCGCCGTTCTGCCCGTTCGCGTGTGATAATTCATTGCTGTTCACGAATTGAGCCATATCCTATTTTACTCTCATTCACCTGTGTATTTCGCTGCGTTACGTGAGATGGTAGAGTTTGTTCATACACGGCTATAGTCTGCCTGGCCATGGCAGCAGCCGAAAAGCGCTCGATGACTGTCGGCGCCAGCAAACGGCATTGCTTCTGGAAAGCGCCGTCACTCAAAGCTGTGCGTAAGGCCGTAGCCATCGCTTCAATATCGTGAGGATCAACAGTTAGCGCGATCCCTCCTCCAGCCTCAGGCAGACTAGAAATAGTAGAGGTGACAACGGGAGTTCCACAGGCCAGGGCTTCGGCCACCGGAATACCAAACCCTTCATACAGGGAAGGATAGGCGAAAGCCGCCGCCGCCCGGTACCATAATGGTTGCTCGGCATCACTCACATAGCCCGGAAAAACGACCTCGGCCTCTAGTCCCAACTGCCGCACACGAGCAAAAATCTCGTCGTACAGCCATCCTTTTCCACCAGCCAGCACGAGCTTCGTCCGTGTTCCCGTCATCTGGCGCAAACGCGCATACGCTTCTACTAAGGTCGGAATATTTTTGCGCGGCTCCAGGGTGCCCATATAGAGCACAAACCCCTCCGCAAGACCCTGGCGCTGGCGAAACGCCCGGACTTCCTCTTCCTCCACAGGCCGCGTAAAACGCTCATCAATACATGGATAAACAGTCGCGATCCGCTGCGGGGCAATCCCCAGGAGTTCGGTCAGATCACGGCTGGTACTCTCAGAAACCGCGATTATCCTCGATGCCCGGCGCAGGCTGCGCGTGGTAAACGTGCGATGATACATGCGCTTTGGGCGCGTCAAGACCTCTGGCATACGCAAAAAAGCCAGGTCATGCAGCGTCACAACGCTCAAACAGCCGCGCGGCAGAAATTCTGGCAAGACGTTCGCCGGTGAGTGCAAAACCTGGATACCCCGCTGGCGCAACAGTCCCGGCAAGGTCATCTGCTCCCAGGCCACCCGCGCCGCTGGCTTCTCTTCAGGCCAGTTCGCCGGCACAAAGGTGAGCTGTGGATGCTCCACGCCCAGGCGTGTCGCGGTATCGGACCCATTCACAAAAATAGTGTAAGTATGCGAACCAGGCTCACGCGCCAGCTCTGTCAACAAATAACGGATATAACGGCTAATACCGCCATTCCGGTAACTCTGGCTGAACGAGAGTAATTGAGCATTAATACCAATATGCATACCGACTCCTCATGGCACTATAACGCCCCCTCGCTTCTCCTGGTAACAACACTAGGCATTTCAGTTCACTACCTGCCGCATTTTCGTTTTTGCAAGTTCAGGGCGCGTTTTTCCGTTGCCATGTCAGATTATTTTCCCGAATCAGCGGAAAGATCTCGCCACGGGCATACAGCGCGCTCAGCGCCGCCTGCACAGTCGTCTGGCACAGGACATATTGAGACAGCGTTGAGATATCAACCCCCTGCGCTCTGGCGACCACTTGCAGCATCTCAGATCCGGGCCGGGGCGCGCCATCAGCCAGCGCCTCCCGCACTAGCTCTAGTATACTCTCCAGGCGTTGAGCCGTATACTGAATCACCCGTTTGGCCTGTTCTGTAGACGTATAGATTTCTCCATGCCCCGCCACTATATGCTTGAACGCCTGAGAGGCTGCTTTTGGTACACCAACCTGTGTCAACGCGTCTCCCACGTGAGGCGAATCCGCCTGACCATCCAGGCGCGCGCCAAGCCGCTCCAGGGTAGTCAGGCCAGCCTGGATATCGGTATAAAACGGGATGCCATGTTTGTCGAGAATGGCGGGCACGAGAAAAGCATCGCCGGCAAAGAGAGTCTCGCCGTAAATCAGGCCAACCTGCTCCAGACTGTGACCGGGCAGGGGCAGCACTTCCACGGGAATACCCTCAATGGCGCGCTCTGTTCCGCTCAAAATCACATCGGTCAGACAGGGTTTGGCCAGCAAAAATTTGTGCTGGAGTTCGCGCGGCGGCTGCGCTCCCCCGAAGAGATAGAGCGGCTCCAGCATGGGTCCGGCCATGACCGAGGCCTCGACGCGGGTGGCGTAGACCTTGAGGCCGGTCTGGCGCACCAGATAATGCGCCCCGCCAAAATGGTCCGCGTGGGCATGTGTGACCACCAGCGCGTGAGGCACCAGGCCAAGCTTCTGCACCTGTTTTAAGATATCCCGGCCAACATCTCTATCCATGCCGCTATCGATGATCAGACAGCGCCCCTCGTGCGCAATCACCCCGATGTTCGCGCCACCTTGAATAACCCAGATATTTTCCTGGAGTTGGATCAGTTCCATCGTTGCTTTGCCTTTCGCCTTGTCTATCGCAGAAAACCGGCTCACCTTCCGCTCTCCTCACAACCGTCAGAGCCGCTCCATCCTATTTCTTCCCTGTCTGCCTGAAACGACCAGATAACACAGGTCTCTTTTCTAGACCCCCATCCCATTTTCAGTGTATAATAGCGCCGGGCAGAGAAATGCACGTTCCACCCTGCGCGCCAACCGCATCACACAAAAAGACGGAGCCGGGCCAGGTGGAGTCACAGAGAGAAGACCAGATGGGCCAGGCCACTCAGGCATCCCGGCGTCGTTCCCGCGCAATGCCTGAGTGGCATTTCTTTACGAAGGGGGAGACAATGGACAGACCTACCAAAAAGGAAAGCACATTGCGTTTTTCTCTGCATCGGTGTATTATAGCCTAAACTTTCAGCAACTGGTAGTGGTCGTACATCCCGGAGATACCAACCGTTTGTAACAAACAAAGGACAATCGCAAGGATGTCCCCTACATTATGGGAGAAAAGTGCGTGGCGAAACTACTTCGTCTCGATGTTGCACAGCTGACCGATGTTGGCCGCAAACGTGAACATAACGAAGATAATATGGCCTATGTCATCCCCAAAGATCCACAGGTGATGGCACGGAAGGGCGCGTTGTTCATCGTGGCCGATGGGATGGGTGGGCATGCAGCGGGAGAGGTGGCCAGCGAGATCGCTGTGGATACGGTGAGCAATGCCTATTACCAGGATGAAAATGAGGAGGCTGCGGCCTCACTACTGCAAGCCATCCGCCGAGCGAACGCGGCCATCCATCAACGAGCAGCAGAAAATATGCTGCGAAGTGGCATGGGTACGACCTGTGTCGCCGCAGTGTTACGTGGAAATATGGCCTATATCGCCAATGTAGGGGATAGTCGCGCCTATTTTATACGCAAATCACGCATCTACCAGATTTCGCAGGACCATTCGTGGGTTGCCGAACAGGTGCGAGCCGGCCTGCTGACAGAAGAACAGGCGCGCACACACGCGCAACGCAATGTGATTACGCGCAGTCTGGGCACTCAGCCCGATGTGGAGATCGATATCTTCCACCAGGAACTGGAAGAGGGCGATACGCTGATCCTCTGTAGCGATGGCCTTTCCGGCCTGGTCAATGACGATGAGCTCCTGCGCACCGTTGACCAGTTCGTTCCCCAGGAGAGCGTGTATCACCTGGTCGAACGCGCCAACGAGAATGGCGGCCCGGATAACATTACCGCGATAGTGGCACGCGTTCAGGAGGTGGGCGTGGAGCCGGCAAACGTGCGCCAGCCCGTCCCTGTTGGCGGTCCAGAACTCAGCAATGAAGATACGGCCCGTCTCTTCGCACCCCCTGGTTCAGGCCTTACCCTGCCAGCGCGCAATGGCGATCTGCCCGCGTCTGGCGGTCAATTTGCTTATGCCAGTGCGCCTCTGGTTTCGCCGGATAGCGATACGGCTCCTCAGCCGGCAGTACGAGCGAAAAAGCGACGTGGGCGCCTCTTTTACCCTTCGCTGATTATCCTGGTCCTCTTCGTGCTGGTAGTTGGCATTGGCGGCGGCTATATTTTACTTCACAATAACCAGAGTCAGACCATCAACCAGAATTTGAGCCAGGCCACGACTCTGATTAGCAAAGCCAGCCATGAGACGGCTCAAAATCCGGTGCAGGCGCTCAACGATCTGGCCAGCGCGCAGGGCAAACTACGGGAACTCAAACAGCATTATGCGCTGGATGATAGCGCTCATTCCCAGTGGACCAGTTTACAGAATCAACTGGTCAACGTGACGAAGGCGGCGATTCTGCAATATAACCAGAACGGTTTGATTACGTCGCTGCCCTGCAGCAGTTCAGCTCCCACCAATGACCTGAATACGCAAACGGCCAATGGCCTGGTGGTGATCAGCGCCAATGGTTCGTCGGTTTACTATACGCTGAGTCAGGACAACAAGATCTATCAACTGGTTCAGCAGACCAGTTCCAATAACGCCAATCAGTATATCCTGGACCATGGTTTTGCGCCTGATAATACGCGCATTCTCAGCATTGCCGGGGGCAAAAACCAGATTTTCGCGCTCGGTCAGCAGACGAATAACGGGACAACCGGCGCTTATGCTATTACTGTGCTGAATCCTGATACACATGGCATCCTCCAGTCCGGCAAGACCGAGACTATCGACGCGCCGCAACTGTCCGACGGACAGACCCCGACGCTGCTGACGGACTGGACGGCAGGCTCAAGCGCGGTCATCTACGTGGTGCTGTCCTCCTCGTCTACGCCGAATAACCCGACGATCCTGGCTTATACCCTGGATACAGCCAAAGGTGCTTTTGGCGGACCTACGATCTCGACTGTCTCAGTACCACAGCGCATTATCGGTCTGACCGCGACTTCCGATCAGCTTTTCCTGCTCCTGGCGGACGGCTCGGTGGAAAGCGCTTCTATTCAGGCCAACCATAAGATCGCGTCCACGGTCCCGGTACTGGTCGATCAGCCGATTGCCGCGCCACTGGCGGTGAGCGCGCAGAAATTTAAAGTGGATACAGACGTGCCAACGGCTACCGCGTCTACGCAAAAAGAGAATATCCAGTTGCAGGTTCAGCCGGCTGCCAATCCGGCCCTGTTGAGCACTGCCACGGTTCCGGGGACAGACGGTACCGCCGCCCAGTACCATCTCTTCATTGCCGATCCGGCCAATCATCGCGTGCTGGACCTTACACCGCTGGCCACCGCTGGCGGAGAAAATCCATCGGCTACCGCGACCCCCAATGGCACAGGGCAGGGCACCAGTCCCACCCTCTCGCTGGTCCAGCAGTACGTCTCAAATGACTCCTTTGCGACCATCCGGGGATTGACCACCGACGCGAGCGCGACCGTCTATGCGCTGGGGCAGCACGCGTCCACCAACGAGGATTTGATGGTCATTGGCCTGGGCACGTCAAAAAGCTGCGCATCCTAGCCAGCCAGACGCTGAAGAATCGGTCAACACGCTTTTGCCCCTGCCAGATGGCAGGGGCAAATCACTGGGCAGCGCAAAAGAAAAAAGCGACATACAGAGTTGTCAGAGCAGGCTTCGCGCCCCGCAGGCCAGTCGTTTGACGCCTGGGCGGTTTCTGAGCGAAGATACCTCTTCACAGTAGAACAGGAGCAGTATAATCGTGGGCCTTGAGGTGCATTATCGCACTCATACGTGCGGGGAATTGAACACAACGAATATTGGCCAGCAGGTCACCCTGGCCGGCTGGGTGAACAGACGGCGCGATCACGGCGGTCTGATCTTTCTGGATATCCGCGACCGCTATGGCATGACACAGGTCATCTGCGACCCGGAACGGAGCGCCGAAACACACCGGGCCGCCTCGGAACTGCGCTCAGAGTACGTCATCCGAGTCAGCGGCACAGTCGTTCATCGCCTGGCTGGGACGGAAAATCCTAACCTGAGCACAGGCGAGATTGAGATCGCGGCGGACGAGATTGAGATTCTCAATCCAGCTCGCACCACGCCTTTCCCCATCAGCGACGCCATTACGGTCGATGAGTCGCTGCGCTTGAAGTATCGCTATCTGGACCTGCGCCGGCCCAAAATGCGCGACAACGTGGTTTTGCGCCACCGCGTCACCAAATTCATGCGCGACTACCTCGATGAGCGGGGCTTTCTGGAGATTGAGACGCCGATGCTGATGAAAAGCACCCCGGAAGGCGCGCGCGACTACCTGGTACCCAGCCGCCTCTACGCGGGCGAATTTTACGCCCTTCCGCAGTCACCTCAGCAACTCAAACAGTTGTTAATGGTGGCCGGCCTGGATCGCTACTTCCAGATCGCGCGCTGCTTCCGTGATGAAGACCAGCGCTCGGATCGCCAGCCAGAGTTCACCCAGCTCGACGTAGAGATGTCCTTTGTCTCCGAAGAAGATGTGATGAATCTGATCGAAGAACTGCTGATCCAGTTGATTGCCAAAACCACCAGCAAACGCATCAAGCAGCGGCCCTTCCCACGTCTGAGCTTTCAAGAGGTGATGGACCGCTATGGAACCGATCATCCCGACCTGCGCTTTGATCTGCCCCTGGTTGAGATTACCGACCTGGCCGCCGCCGGAACCTTTGGCGTCTTCCAGAACGCCCTGGCGGCTCAGGGCATGGTCAAAGGCATACGCGTGCCTGGCGCCGGCGGCTACAGTCGCAAGGAGGTCGATGGTCTGATCGAATCTGCCCGCCAGCTCGGCGCGCAGGGACTCGTCACCCTGGCCATCAACAGCAGCGGCGAGATAAAATCCCCGCTGACCAAATTTATGAGCGCGCCAGAGGTGCAGGCCATTATCGAGCGTTTGCAGGGCCAGGCCGGCGACCTGCTGCTCTTTGTCGCCGACAGCGCCAAAGTCTGCAACGATGTACTCTTCCGCCTGCGCGTCAAGCTGGCCGAGCGCCTGAATCTCATCGATCCCAACGAAATGGCCCTCTGCTGGGTGGTCGACTTCCCCCTGCTGCACTACGATGCCGATTTGCAGCGCTACGACGCCGAACACAACCCCTTCTCCGGCATGGACGAGAGCCATATCGAGCGGCTCGACAGCGACCCGCTCAACATCCGCGCCAAACAGTACGATATCATCGCCAACGGCTACGAGATCGGCGGCGGCAGCGTGCGTATTAACGTGGCCGAACTCCAGCACAAAGTCTTCTCCCTCATGAAGATGAACGATGAGCAGATCAAAGAGCAGTTCGGCCACATGCTCGAAGCCTTTGAATACGGCGCGCCTCCCCACGGCGGCATCGCCCTCGGCCTGGATCGCCTGGTTATGCTCCTCGCCGACGAAGACAGCATCCGCGAGGTCATCGCTTTCCCCAAGACGCAAAGCGCCATCGACCTGCTCATGAATGCCCCTTCGCCCGTCGAAGACAAACAACTGCGCGAACTCCATCTGCAAATCAGACCAGAAGAGAAGCGCCAGAGTTAGTTTCATCGACCCCCAGAAGGCCGCCAGCGCGGATTTTGCACGCTGGCGGCCTTCCAGTATTCACCCCCGCAAACACAGGCAGAATCGGCCCGGACACACGGCCACGGCCAGCGCTCCGCCGCATCTCTACGGTTTCAAACACTGGTTTCAATACGCCTAGCCCCTAGATTTGGATGCTTTTGTATAATGAATATAGGTCCTCCCCAAAGACCCAAGCGTTGACAATTATAACCGGATGGGAAGATGGTAAGGAGAAAGTAATGACATCAATGAATCAGATGAATTCGGCCAGAGCGACGACAACTCCAGCAAACGCAAGCGCCGGAGTGGCAATCGCAGGAGTTTTGCAGCACCGGCAAACCCCTGCCAGCGGCGGAGTTACCGTTGTTCCTAAATTCGTCCCAACATTGACAGAAGATGAAGCAGTCAGCCAGGCACGCCTGCTCAAGGCGCTGGCCGATCCGACACGCCTGCGTATTTTGAGCTTGCTCAGTCGATACGAAGGGGAAGTATGCGTCTTCGAGATTGTTGAGAGCTTTACCCTGGAACAGCCCACTATTTCGCATCACCTGCGCATCTTGCGCGATGCAGGCCTGGTGGACTGCCGCAAAAAAGGCCTCTGGGCCTACTATTATGTGCGCCGGGAAGCCCTGACGCGCGCCCAGGAAGTCATCAACAGCCTCGCATAGGGGGTCGCTGTTGGGTTTGTGTTGAATTGCGAGTAATGTAGACGCATGCCACCCCGCATGTGCCGAGTACACTGTATCAGAGCATTAAAACTTGCTCTCAATGATGATCTCATCGAAGCAAGATTTCGCGGGTGGCGTGCTTTCATTTCTCGCGCTCTATCGATATCTGTAAAATCGATAATCTAAACATGGGTTTTCCTCTTGTTCGCGGAGAAGCCTCTGCTCCGGCAGCCGGGCGGAAGACAGAGAGGAGACGGAAGCGGGA
>DASZXF010000756.1:0-4702 GCA_035546055.1 Ktedonobacteraceae bacterium | reverse complement strand
CGCAATGCTGAGGGTGGCCAGTACGGCGGAGATTTCGGCGCGGTTGTTCGTGGTCTCCGGCGATTTCGCAATATGCCCGAAGGCCTCGATACGCTCCGCCCGGGGCAGGATCTCGCCATCCACGACGGCATCAACTGGCACCAGAATAGTGCTCCAGCCCGCTGGCCCGCCGGGATTCTTGATACACGCCCCATCGGTATATGCCAGCGTGCCCTTCTCACCTAAAATAGTTCGGGCCTTCTCTACGGTAATTTCGCGCAGGGCGGTAAGAATTGATTGCCATTCGAGAGAGTCATCGACCATATCAGTTTTATTACGTCCTTTCAGCAAGGCTTCCCGCTTCCACGTATCTACACCTGCAATTATAATCACTCTAGAACATTTGTCAACAAACAGACGGCGTTTTTGGGGGAGGAAGGTGGGCCGGGTGAGACAAGCGGCAACAAAAAAGGGCAACCTCGTTGTTGTCCCCGTCCTTCGTCTCTCCCTCTGTTGTCAAAATACGGGCGCGAACTGCCATTCCTCCCCACTGCTCCGGGAGGCTGGACGGGCCTCGGAGCGGGGAGAAAAGACAGTGAAGGCCAGATTACGCGCCGCGCACCAGGGCACGCACGGCCTGAACGATGTGATGGGAGCTGATGCCAGCCTCTTCGAGCAGTTCGGCGGGCTTACCGGAACCGGGCATGGACTGGACGGCCAGCTTGACGATCTCTGGCAGGGAACCAGCGCGCTCGGTGAAGGCTTCCAGCACGGCTTCGCCCAGACCACCTTCGGGCCAGTGGTCCTCAACGGTGATGATCTTGTTGCCAGCCTCTTCAGCGGCGGCGAAGAGGGTCTCTTCGTCGATGGGCTTGACGGAGTAGGCGTCGATGACGCGGATGGTGATGCCGGCGCTCTTGAGCTGATCGTAAGCCTTGAGCGCTTCGTGCAGGGTGATACCAGCGGCTACCACGGTGGCTTCATCTTTGTCGGACTGGCGCACGACTTTGCTGCCTCCCACGGCAAAGACTTCATCCGGGCTGTAGATGATCGGGGTCTTTTCGCGGGTGGTGCGCATGTAGACGATGCCAGGATGCTCGGCCATTTGCGCGACCAGCTGGGCGGTCTGATTGGCGTCGGAAGGATAGAGCACGGTGCTGTCGTACACGGCACGCATCATGGCCAGATCCTCCAGGGCCATCTGTGAGGGACCGTCTTCACCGATGGAAACGCCGGCGTGCGAGCCTACCAGGCGGATATTCGCGCGGGAGATGGCGGCCATGCGAACAAAGTCATAGGCACGCGAGAAGAAGGCCGCGAAGGTCGAGGCAAAGGCGATCTTGTGGCGCACGCTCATGCCAACAGCGGTGGCGACCATCTGCTGTTCGGCAATGTACTGCTCGAAGAAGCGCTCAGGGAAGACCTTTCCGAAGTCCTCGGCGTGCGTAGAGTTGCTGACTTCCGCATCGACGACGAGCACGTTGGGATTGGCCGCGCCCAGCGCCCTCAAGGCCTCGCCATAGGCTTTACGCGTGGCCTGGCTCTGGCCTGGCTCATACTTCGGCAGTTCGAGCGGCTTCGGCGCGGGCTCGGCGGCTGGTTGCAGATTCTCAGGCTTCTGCACAGGATAGACCTGGCTGCGCGCCTGGGGATTGAGCTCTTTGATGGCCTGCTCGGCGAGATCGGGAGGCAGCGCCTTGCCATGCCAGCCTTCTTTATTCTCAATCTGCGAGAAGCCCTTACCCTTGAGGGTTTTGGCGATGATCAGGGTGGGCTGACCATTGGTCGCGCTGACTGCGTGGGAGAAGGCGTGATCGATCTCTTCAAAGTTGTGACCATCGATGACGATAGGCGTCCAGCCAAAGGCTTTGGCACGCTCGGCGTAGGCGGCGGTGTTCCAGCCCAGTTCGGTTTCGCCGCGCTGGCCAAGGCGGTTGCAGTCAAGAATACCTATCAGATTGTCCAGTTTGTAGTGCGAGGCATGGTCCAGCGCTTCCCAGATGGAGCCTTCGGCCATTTCGCTATCGCCCAGCACGACAAAAACTTTATAGGGCAGTTTATCCACATACTTGGCCACCAGCGCCACGCCAACGCCGATGGGCAAGCCCTGGCCCAGCGAACCGGTCGCGACATCAACCCAGGGCAAAACGGGGGTCGGATGGCCCTCAATACGGCTGCCAAACTGGCGCAGGGTCAGCAGTTCTTCGTCGGAAATCGCGCCCGCCGCTTTGTACATGGAATAGAGCAGAGGCGCGGCATGGCCCTTGGAGAAAATCAGATGATCGTTATTCGGCGTCTGGGGATTGTCGAAATCATAGTGCAGGTACTTCGCCATCAGGACGGACATCAGATCTGCCGCCGACATAGAGGAAGTTGGATGGCCGGAACCAGCTTTGGTGGTGCAGCGAATGCTATCCACTCGCAACTGCTGGGCCAGGTTCACCCACTGTTGTACCTGGGGGGTACTTTGCGTCGTAGTCATGAAAACTCCTAGTAGTTAATCAGGCAGCAACGAATGCGCCTGCTCCATTATAATATGTGATGCCACTTTCTTAAAGTGGGCTTTCGCCGCTTGATAACTCCTTTGTATTGTAAAATGTACAGTGTCGAAGGGCAAGCTGATGAATGCTCAGACACAGGAGGCATGAATGCACGTTTTGCTTTTCTGCGGACTCCAGGCTGCCGGAAAAAGTACGTTCTATCGCGAGCATTTCTTAACCACGCATGTCCTGATCAGCAAGGATCTGCTGCGCAACAACTCCCGCCCGGCACGCCGGCAGAATGAACTCCTGCACCTGGCGCTCCAGACTCACCATTCCGCCGTGATCGATAACACCAATCCGACACCCGCCGAGCGTCTGCCGCTGATTGAGATTGCCCATAACTATAACGCATCTGTATCGGCTTATTATTTTGTGACTACTCCTCAGCAAGCGCTGCAACGCAACCGGCAGCGCGAGGGCCGGGCCAACGTTCCAGCGGTGGCTATTTATAGCACGATGGCGCGGCTGATTGCGCCTACTTACGCTGAGGGCTTCGATGCTATATACTATGTGTACATTGCCGAAGATTCAAGCAATTTCGCCTTCAAATGGCGAATAGAAGAGGTGCAGCGTGGATAATCACGAGCAAGCACGGAGCGCAGAAGAAACAGGCCAGGTCCAGGCACATATGGATGGGATAGACAAAAGCGGCGACCTCGCCGGAGAGCAGGATGCCGATGAGTTTGATTATGAGCGCGAACCACCTCTGGATAGCGCGACGATGGCGAGCAATCGCGGGCGCTCTAAATATGTGTTTATGACTCTCTGCTTTTTGCTCGCGCTGATTCTGCTCTATATGTATCTGACCAATCACTCCGGTGACTGGTTTCCCCTGGTAGGCGCGGTGGTGCTGGCGATTCTGGGCGTGGTTTTTCTTAGATCGCCGGATAGCCCGCCCGGAAAGACCTCGCTGCCTGAGCATGGCCAGGAGCACAGTCAGGAAGCGGAGAAAAAGCTCAGTCCGTTTGAGGAACTGGTGAAAGAGGCGCTGGCCACCATTCCAGATGAGTTTCATCAGCAGATGGAAAATATTCTGGTGCATGTGGAGTACGAACCGGACGAGGAGACATTGCAACGGGTTGGCGTCAACGAAGGGCATACGCTGCTCGGCCTGTATGAGGGCGTGCCACTGACAACCTATGGTCGCCATTACGCGCCCTATCCCGAAACGATTACGATCTACCAGCGTCCGATTGAAGATTATTGCCGGCATAATCCCACGTCTATTCGTGAGCAGGTGCGCACGACGGTCCTGCACGAGGTCGCGCACCATTTTGGCATGGGGCATGAAGAGATGCCGATCTGGGTCAAATAGGCCCGCCTGGCAGGGGACACCTATCCCCCATTGGTCATAGAACGGTTGGCAAATATCCTCCTCCTGACCTACACTGAGAGTCAGAAAGCCTTCGGGCAGGATGTTTTACGTGGAAATTGAGGAGGAGCTTTCACCATGCCCATACCCAAGTCGCTGATCGTTAGTTTCGCCCTGATACTGGCCCTCGCCTGCACGGGCATACTCGCGGCATCGGCGCACACCATTCAAACAAATCACGCGCAGCAGACGATAAAAGCCTATCCCCACGGCATTCCGGCTATCCCCACCCTGAGCAGAAACCAGAATATCCTGAGCTTTCTCGATGTCAAACGCTACATCCAGAGTAAAGGCTTCGTCGGAGGTCCGACCTTGAACGGCCTCGCGCCTACACTTGAGGCGCTGCAACTGACCAATATCGTACACATTGACAACCTGATGAATGGTCTGCTCTCGCGCCAGCTCGGAGATGAACAGGTCTACTACGCGCATCTCGCGGGACCATTCCTGGTCTTGCCCGATCTGTCGCTGCCAGTGCTGAGTACGCTGCTGCCAAGTCTGAGCAATATTCCAGCTTTCCTGCCCCACCTGGCAAATCTCTCCAGCACAGGTCTGACCAATATTCTGCCGCTTCCTTCCACTATGCCCGACCTGAGCCATCTGCAAAGCAGCCCCCTGGCAGGGAGCCACAAAGACGCAACTATACTGCCCTCAGCCTACGAGATCTTTGACGCCCATAACGGCAATCTCCTGGCCTGGGGCTAGACCATCAGCCCGATCAGACCAATAAAGCGCATAGAAACCGTCCCCGAGCGCTCATAGCGGGGTAATACATATGTTACCATAGAGCGCAGGAAAGAGAAGAGCC
>DASZXF010000755.1:0-13400 GCA_035546055.1 Ktedonobacteraceae bacterium | reverse complement strand
TGGCAGTCGTCCAGTTTGCCCAATCTTCATCTCTCCTCCAGGCATGCTTGATTTTCCTGCATAGATCAGGTACTTTTATTTATATTGAACGTTCGGTAGAAAACGCTGCTGAGAGAGTTCGCCGGGCCTGCCCATGACGTTGATCTCTCCTCTGCCAGGCGTTTCTCTTCTTGCTGGAAAGGTTAGGAAATCCTTTTATGACAATGACGCCACCTCGAACGTATACCACCCTGACCACGCACGGCCTGCGCCACGACACACTGCCCATGCGCCTTTACCACAAGGCGAAGAAACTGGGAGTCTGGGACCCGCGCGATATCGATCTGACCCGGGACCGCCAGGACTGGCAGAAGATCCCCGATCAGTTTAAAGAGCGCCTCTTGCAACTGATTCTCGGCTTTCAGGTCGGTGAGGAGGCGGTGACGCTGGACCTTTTGCCGCTGATTATGACCATGGCCCGCGAAGGCCGCCTCGAAGAAGAAATGTTTTTGACGACCTTTTTGTGGGAAGAGGCCAAGCACACCGAATTTTTCCGCCGCGTTCTGGACGAAGCCATCCAGGATTTCGGCGATTTACAGCGCCTGCGCTCCGCCAACCAGGCACCTGGCAATAACCGCGATCTCTTTGGCGAGGAATTGCCTCGCGCGATGAATCTCCTGCTCACCGATCCCTCGCCAGCCAATCAGGCGCGCGCTTCGGTGATGTATAACATGATCATCGAGGGCGTTCTGGCGGAAACCGGCTACCAGAGCTTCTTTAAGATGCTGAGCATCACCAATTCTATGCCCGGCCTCAAGCAAGGGCTCCGCCTGATCCAGCGCGATGAGTCCCGTCACATCGCCTATGGCGTCTTCCTGATCTCGCGCCTGGTGGCGGCGGATAAATCACTCTGGCCCATTGTTGAAGATAGAATGAATGAGCTTTTCGCGCGCGTGGAGAGCGATCAGCAGCGCAATGAAGCCCCCGAGTTCCTGCGCACTTACGCCAAACAACAGTTCCAAAAACGCCTGACGCGCATCAAACGCGCCCTCGATCAAAGCCCCGAACAACTCGAACAGGCCACCGACATAGAAGAAGAAGCGGCAGAGGCATAACCTTTCTCATGAGTCATCCCTGATGTTTCTGAGGCGGCCCCAGGCGCTGGTTGCGCCCCGTCCCCTCTTTTTGGATGAGGTCTGGCGAGCACGCTGCGCTCGCCAGACCTCATCCTTTCCCTTGGAGTGGGAAGGGAAACGCGCCCTTGTGGCGCTGGAAACATAGGGGATGCTGATAGAAGCATCCTAGCAGGGTTGAACCTGCGAGAGCACCTGCGTCCAGATCTGCTGATCGAAGTAGAAGCCTTTGCTTGAAGGACCATCAGAAGAAGGCGTGGTTTCGTTCACGAGGCGCGAGGAGCCGAGATAGTGGCCCTCGTAGCCATGCTGGAGCTTGTAGAGCAAGTCCCCGGAACCAACGGCCTCCAGCTGGATGTCATGGGTTTGAGTGCTGCCACAGCCCCAGGCGCCCAGCAGCGTGAGATCGGTACGCGAGGAAATGCTGTTCATCCAGCCTTCAAAGGCATAGAGCGCGTCACTGCGGCAGCCATTCCCATCGCTTGAGTTAAACTCGTGCTCCATCCCGGCCTGTCCCTGATAAGGGCTGGTAGTGCCGTCGTTGATGTAAGCATCGCCGCTACAGGCGGTGCTGGTCACGGTATCTTGATAGGTAAAGGTGACCAGTTGATCGAAAATGCCGGCGGGATTGGTGAGCGGAATACCATTGTAGGTAAACGCCTCACGCACGCCCTGACCGCTGCCACCACAATTATCAGCGCCCCCGTTCATCAGCAACATCTCGTCACCGGACCAGGCGGTGACGATATTGGTAAAGCCCGCCGCCTGCAATTGCTGGGTGAAGCTGGTGTAGTCAAACGAGGTGAAGAAGCTATTGAGCGCGGCAGGACCAAAGTAGAGGCTGGCCGCGAGCTCGACGTTGAGATAGCCTTCGCGATAATTGGGGTTGTAGGATTTGTTGAACTTGCACTGATTGCCTTCCAGCGCGTAGTCCAGATCCTGATTATAATCGTTGGCGTCGTTGAAGTCGAAATTCCCCGTGATCGCCAGCGCGTGCATCAGGAGATCGACTTTAGATTGCTGATCCGCTGTCAGTTGATTCCAGACTGTCGGCTCATGGCGCGCCAGCAGTAATCCCTGCGCTACATCGTTGTGTCCCCAGCCCTCCAGACCGCCATTGGCGTCCGGTTCGTTGCCACCAGCGACCAGATTACCGATGGAAGCGGCCAGGCGATTCGCGACCAGGGTACCGCTGGAGGCGGTGGCATTGGGATTGTACCAGGCCACCAGAGCCAGGAAGTAGAAGGCATGGGCGTTATAGACCGACTTGGGCGAGTCACCGGGCCTGCCGCTATTGCTGGTAGTCGGAGCCGGGAAAGCCAGCAGAGGTGCCGACACGGCGGCATCAATCTGCGCCTGGCTGAAGTTGACCGAACCGGGAGTCGGCGTGGCGGTTGGCGTCCCCGTACTGCCCTGCGTAGGCGTCGAGGTCGGCGTTGGCGTGACGGAAGCGCCGGTTGGCTCGGTACCCCAGACCAGGGTACCGTTTTGATAGAGCGTGATATTGCTCCAATCGGTCAGCGAGCCAAAAGACGCGTTAAACGAATAGTCATTGGTCTGCGTAAAATTGCTGTAATTGGCCTTGTAGGCGCGAATCTTGATTTTCCCGGTGTTCGCACCGACGGCCAGCGTCCCGGATGAGAAGCCGACCTGGAAATAGTAATCGGCGGTGGCAGATGGCTGTGACGCAGCGCCAGCGCTGGTCGTAATCGTGCCGCAGCCCAGGGCCGCGTAATCGCAAACCACGGAAACAGCCTGCGCAGTGTCACGCGTAAACCAGTAACGCAGCGTGAGCTGGTTCAGCGAGACGCTGCTACTACCAGTGTTTACAATCTGTATGGTTGCCTGAATTTTGTTTATCGTTGTGCTTGTGTTGCCCGGCTGGTATTGCACCTTGAGGGTAGAGGCCGCGTGAGTAGTCCCAGGCACCAGCGCAAAAAGACCAGCTACACCCATAGCAATCACCAGGAGACAGATCGTCCCTGGCACAAGGTAGCGAAAGATGCGTTGCATAGTGTCCCTTCCTTAGAACGACAGACAGACAAAGCGAAACCACGGCGGAAAAAGAAAACGCAGAGCAGGAAATCCCTCCTTTCTCGCCCGGCCAGCAGGGCAGCACTCCCGCAAGCAGTGAAGAGCAGAAGCTTTACTGGTTGACAGGTATGGCCCGAGAAGACGCGAGAAGAACTGTACCGGGTGCTGAAAAAAAGCAATCATTGCAATATCACCAGGAACTCTTTCCATAGTGTACTGGCGAAATCTGCCGCTTTCAAGTAGTTTTGTTGCAGAATAATTGCGATTTCTTCCATAAAGTTGACGTTATCTGGCCTTTATCACCTGTATTCAGACCATTTTTTTCTTTTATACCTGTTACCAGAAACTATTCAGCTTTTTCCAGCAACCATTCCCGCAATTAATTTCGCAATTCTCGCAACACATTTCTACTTTTCCAGGCCGGTGAGAGGGAAAAATACCAAACAGGAAGCCATCCCCGAGGTATGAAACCTCAGAGCAACAGACGTGCCACCCCATCTCACCTGGAAGAGAAAGAAGCTCCAGAGGGTCAGGAGAGGGGGTGTATCCTCTCTTCTGACCTTCTGGAGCTTCTTTCTCTTCTCACTGGCGCAAGCGCCAGCCAGGCAAGAACAGGACTACATATATCAGCGACAACAGATATATCGATACAAAGGGTATATTAATAGGCCACCGGCAGTTTGCTCACGCCCAGGAGCAGCAGGCTGGAACGCCAGGAGAGTTCCTCGACGGGCACTGTCAGATGCAGATTGGGCAGACGCCTCAAGATGGTATTGATGGCGATCTGGCCCTCCAGGCGTGCCAGGGGAGCGCCCAGGCAATAGTGAATGCCCATACCGAAGGCCAGGTGGCGATTCTCGCTGCGCGTGATGTCCAGTTCATCAGCCTGGGCGAACTCCTCGGAGTCGTGGTTGGCGGCGGCCAGACCGACCAGCACGACATCGCCGCGCTTGATCTGTTTGCCGCCAAATTCGAGATCTTCACTCGCCCAGCGATTGGTACCGATGGCCACCGGACTGCGATAGCGCAGGAACTCTTCGACCGCGTTTCTGATCATCCCAGGATTTTCCCGCAAAAGCTGCCTCTGCGCGGGATGCTGCAAAAGGGTCAGGACGCTGTTACCAATCAGGTTCACCGTTGTCTCATGGCCCGCCACCAGCAGCAGGAAGATCATAGACAGCAGTTCCATTTCGTTGAGTTTATCGCCATTTTCCTCGGCCTGGATCAGGCGCCCAATCAAATCATCGCCGGGCTGCTGACGTTTGGTGGTAATCAGACCGGTCAGATACATGGCAAATTCAAAGATTTTGGCGCGGGCCTGCTGCAAGCTCTCTGGGTTGCCCACGCCGTCGAGCAGCGCGTTTGACCATTCGCGGAAATTGGCGCGGTCCTCGGTGGGCACGCCGAGCATTTCGGTAATGACGATGATCGGCAGAGGGAAAGCGAAGGCGTCGATCAGGTCACAGGCGCGTTCAGGCCGCGCCTCCATGGCATCGATCAGCTCATCAGCAATAGCCTGAATGCGCTCGCGCCATTGCTCAACCAGGCGCGGAGTAAACGAGAGATTGACCAGGGTGCGCAGACGGGTATGATCGGGCGGATCAAAGCTGAGCATATGCGCATTGAGCATGCTATAGATATTGCCCTGGGCTTCGGCCAGTTGCTCAGGCGTGAGCAGACGGCGGAAGTCCTTGATGAAACGCTGGTCTTTCAGGACGGCCAGCGCATCCTCATAGCGGGTAATCAGCCAGGTGCTTCGACCATTCTCCATTTTCAAACGATAAATGGGGTCGTCAGTGCGCACCTGCGCGTAGGTGGGAAACGGGTTGGCCCTGACGGCGGGCGCCATGAGATCTATCTCCGATTGTTGGGTCACGAAATTTCCTCCGGGTAAAAATAGAGACACTATGCTATCTTATGTACGTCAGGGGAGGGCGACAGGTTCTAAGGGCTGGCGTTCAGGCGCCTGATCTACCTGTTCGCGTCTGCCCGGCCAGCCAACCTGAGCGCAGAGATAGCAGAGCACCGCGAAAAAGATCGAGATCAGGGTTGCATGAATCAGCGCGGGCACCATCTGGCCCGTCGTCAGCACATTTACCAGCCCGCCCGCCGCCTGTAACGTCACCAGGATCAGCGACCACCAGGCTCCGATGACCAGTTCACGCCGTTCGCGATAGCGGCGCAGGACGGCGATCAAGAGGACCAGCGTGCCCACCCACAGCAGACCGGCGGCATAGCGATGCAACACTTGAATTCCCGCCAGGGAGGTCAGATTCGGGAAATATGTCGAGCCGCAGCCCGGAATCTCGTAACCACACCCAACAACCGCGCCAGTGTGCTCCACCAGGGCGCCTGTGTACACCACCAGATAGGTGTAGACCGCCAGACCCCAGAACGAGACGCGCAGCCAGCGCGCGGGCAACTGACGAGAGACTTGCTGGCTCTGATCCCGGCCCAGTTCAAACAGACGGGTGGTCAACAGCACCACGCTGGCAAAGGCGATCAAGGAAAGACCGAAGTGGATCGAAAGCAGCCAGTTAATGGCAAACGTCCCTTCATACACCACCGTCACAGCGCCCAGTGCCCCCTGCGCTACAACAAAGAACAGGCTCAGAAAGGCGTAAATTTTGATCAGGCGATCTTTTCGATACACCAGCCACGACCAGACCGTTAAGACCAGCACCAGAAAACCATCGAGGCTCGACATGATGCGGTGACTGTATTCTGTCACACCTTTGATCGTCAGCGTCCCGGGGATGATTTCTCCATGGCAAAAAGGCCAGGAGTTGCCGCAGCCCTGACCAGAGCCGGTCGTTGAAACCAGCACGCCCAGGACAATCATCACATAGGCACCAATGACCGTGATGATGGAGAGGATTTTCAGTAAGCGATTTATACTCATAGCATTGTTCTTTCTCCACTTTCCAAACGCACTTGCGCGAGTGCTGTTACCATTAATCATAGCAAATTATTGTCCAGATGTCTCGCCTCTAGCTGTTCCGGCAGGGTCTTTTCACCTATCGCTTTTTCCTCTCCTGATAATTTTCCTTCTGTTGCTCGTCATGCCTCCCCACCCCCAAAAGAAGAATGATGCAGGGCCAGAGGAGGGAAGGAAAGCGGTCAGTAAACTCCATGAGAAGGAAATGCGCGTGTGGGGTAGCCTCAATGGACCTTCTGTTACGCAACGGTCTGAGCAGTTCTTTGAGAAAACAAAAGGGGTTCAAACCAGGCGCTTCTGATCTGAACTCCCTACCTTATACCCGACTCTGACAATATAAGATACGGGGCTTTCCCTCTCTAAAAATCTGCCAGCGTTTCCCCACGATGATGAGCTAGCTGGCCAGAGAAGGGATGGATCGGCAGGACTCGCGCACAACCAATTTTGTGGGCAGGACAATACGCATGGCGTCGTTGCTCACCCCCGGCACAGGGATGGCCGTACCTTCGCCTCCTGCGTTCTGACCTCCACCATATTGAACGAAAGCCAGGCTGTCGCCATCCTCGCCAGAGTAAAGCGGAGGAAATGGATGTTTCTGAGGATCAATAAACGAGAGGAGGAGTTCACAGGCCAGCATACCCATCTCTCGATGAGGCTGCCTGATCGTGGTCAGACCAGGCTTGGTAAAAGCGGTCATGGGCATGTCATCAAAGCCCAGCAAGGTCAGATCCTCTGGAATGCGCACACCATATTGAGGCGCGACATCCAGCACCCCGAAAGCGGTCTGATCATTGGCGGTAAAAATCGCCGTGGGACGTTCTTGCGGCGCCCACGAGAAAATCTGCTGAGCGCAGGCCCGGCCACCGGGAATGGTAAAATCGCCCTGGAAGATCAGACCCGGATCAACCTCCAGCCCGGCATCCCGCAAAGCCTGGCTGTAGCCCGCCAACCGTTCTTCCGTACAAAGATAGCCAGCCGGTCCTAAAATATGGGCAATGCGCCGGTGCCCCAGGCTCAGGAGATAACCGGTCGCTTCGTAGGCAGCCTTGAGGTTATCGATCCCGACCCAGGGCGTGCTGGCCGGCGCCACCTGATCTTCGATGGTGACAACCGGAAATCCTTGCCGGGCCAGGCGATCCAGGTGCGGGCCGAGCGTCCCGGGCATAATGGCCAGCAGACCTGTGCTCAATTTCATGGCCAGAATACGATCCAGCACATCATCATGTTCACGCGCCGGACTCATCATATAGAGCACTACTTCGTATTCCGTACGATCCGTCACCTCTGCCACCCCCAGCATAATTTCGGGCACAAAAGGCGAGGTCAGCGGTGGCGCCAGCACACCAATTAATTGCGTGCGCCCACCGCGCAAAATCGTCGCGGCCACGCTGGGCACAAAACCATGCTCATTGACAACCTTCATCACGTGTTCGCGAATACCAGGATCAACCGTCGGCTTCTGATTCAGCACACGCGATACCGTCGCCTGCGAGACCCCCGCGAGCTTCGCGATGTCATGGATGGTCAACTTTTTTTGCATTCTCCGTCCTGCTTCCTGGCCAAGAACGATCAACAACCATCATTTACTTTTAGTGAAACCGGTTTCACGTAAAACTATACCGCAGGAACAGGCAGGCTGTCAAGTTTTCGCCATCAAAGTGGGAAGGTTTTCCTCCGAGCACGCATTCTACCCATTGTTCAGTGCCTCCTCACAACTACAGGTCTCATTCTCGTCCACCACCCATTATGCATTCTCCCTGCTTTTGAAATGTCATGCACCGCAGGCGCGCCACTCCTGATGAGGCTCCGTGCCGCCTCAGAAGATACCATTGGGAATGTCACTGGAAGCGACGGAAGCAGGACGTGCGAAAGTGGTATCTGTGGTATTTCGTTGCTCATTCTTCAATCAATATGTAAATGAGCATCAGCGGTCGACTTTCGCGCGTGCTGGAACTGACCACCAGGGCGTTCCCCACGGGATCGAATATTCGGCATAGCTGATCCATTAGCGGGCGTGATAGGTTCCGCCGCTGGAGGCACGGATGACCAGGCTGGTTGAGAGTTGCAGCCGCTTGAGCTGCGGATCGGCGAGATTCGCCGGAACCCCCTCTACCTCCAGAACTGGATGAATCGCCTGATCGGCCAGTGAGCGATGATCGGGATCGACCATGGTCAGCAGCCACTCGATGGCTTTATAACCCATCTCAAAGAACGGCTGGCGAATGGTGGTCAATGGTGGTCGCATATGCACGGAGAGCTGATTATCGTCGAAGCCGATCAGAGCGACCTCCTCCGGCACGCGCACGCCGCGTTGCTCAGCAACGTGGAGTACACCGTAGGCCATCTGATCATTACTGGCAAAAATCGCGCTCGGCCACGTTTCCCTGGCCCGCGAAAATAGCTCAGTCGCGCATTCGTGTCCGCTGGGTTCATCAAAGCGCCCCTGGAAAATCAACTGGGGATCTGGCTCAAGACCGGCCTCCCGCAAGGCCTGCACGTATCCCTGGTAGCGCTCAGCCACACAATAATAATCGGCTGGTCCCTGCAAATAGGCAATGCGCCGATGTCCCAGGTCCAGCAAATAACGAGTCGCGTCATACGCACCACTCACGTTGTTGATGCCAACCCAGGGGATAGGACGCGGCCTCTCCTGGTCATCAATGACCACCAGCGGTAACCCCTGCTCAAAATGGGCCTCCAGGCTGCGTGAAAGCTCGCCCGGTAAAATCGCCAGCAACCCCGAAATCATGCGCATCGATAAAATACGCTCAAGCACATCTGAATGATTGCGCTCAAATCTGATACTGTACAGAACTATTTCGTAAGAAGTGTCTTCAATATACTCAGCAACTCCGCGCAGCATTTCAGGAATTCCCGCCCAGGTTAAAGGTGGCGCCAGCACCCCCACCAGGCGCGTCTTCCCTCCCGCCAGACCCGTCGCGGTCACATTCGGCACAAAGCCGTGCTCCTGTACAATACGCATCACGCGCTCGCTGAGCTCTGAACTCACCGGCACGTTGCGGTTGAGCACGCGCGATACGGTGGCCTTGGAAACCCCCGCCAGCCGCGCAATATCCTGAATCGTCAGTCTATCTTGCATATTGCTCTCTAACTATCTTTTTTGCATAAAATACGCTGCTTTGACATGAAACCGGTTACATGTCAGTAAGTATAAGTTGGAAACCGGTTTCATGTCAAGCCTTCACGGCCTTGTCGGGTGAGCGTCAACTTTTTGCAAGCCCATCAATGGGAGGAACGTTAAACAGCTCCCGGGACTCGAAACCCCGGAGAGAGCCGTTTGCTAAAAACCGACGCGCCTCCCTGGCCTGCTTCCAGCAACCAGCGAAAAATACGAAGGATTCGCGAAGCATAGAAATAGTAAAGCGAGAAGAGAAGGCGATCAGGAGTTCAACCTGATGTCGTGTATCTCTGGCGATACCGTGCTGGCGCTGCACCACACCCCCTCCGACGGTGGGGCTAGCAGGATTTGAACCCGCGACCTCTGTCTGAATCAGGACAGCGCTCTAGCCACTGAGCTATACACTCATGGCGGACGAATTGCTTCGCCGCCACCACCGGGCAGGCAAACCTGCTGTCTGTAATATAGGAGAGTGTGGCTCAGACTGTCAAGGCAAAAGGTGGCAGAGCGGGACCAGAAGGGCTCAAGATTGAGCTGGACATTAGATCGTGGGCTGAATATTAGATCGTAAGCAGCTTCTCATTAGATCGAGGAGCTTCGGCATCAGGCTTGAGAAGCTGTTTCGCGAGGCTTGACAACCTAATGTACAATAGGTCTCGGTGTCAATTTTTCGGCACTGTGGAGTGAGCGCTGCCCTTGAGGCAGCGGCGGTGGCATTAGTTGGTAAATCAAGAGGAGAAAACAAAAAAGATGCTGGTGCATTTGATGTTGGAGCTTTACGGTTGTAGCCGCGAGGTTCTGACCAACGAGCCGTTACTGCGGCGTGTGCTGGATGAGTACCCTGGCCGTGTTGACATGGAGAAGGTCAGCCCGGTCCATCTGTACGACATCGAAACCTCCAACCCGTTAGACGCGGGTATGTCAGGCTTTGTAGTGATCGCACAGAGCCATATCAGTATGCACGCCTGGCCCGAGTACGGCGAGGTTGACATCGACATCTGCTCGTGCAAAGAGTTCAGCCAGGAAGACGCCATCGCATTCGCGAAAGAGATGTTCCAGACTGAGGACGTTGAGTCTCATTTTGTGGTCCGCGCGACTCGTTCACTGCGGCCTGAAACTCCCGACCCGGTTCGCTATGAGGCTGCCATGGCCGCACGCATGGCGAAGCTGGCGGTGCGCTAAGAAGAAAGAGGATACTGATTTTATGACCGATTCGCCTGTTACCCAGTTTGGTGCGCCAGATGCACCGTACTGCGACCCTGCCACCGCTCGCGTGACGATCATTCCGGCCCCGCTTGAGTATAGCGTTTGCTATATGCAAGGCACTCGACTCGGGCCACAGGCGATTCTGGATGCCTCCAGCCAGATGGAACTCTACGATGAGGAACTGGACTGGTGCCCGATTGAGGTCGGCGTGTATACCCGCCCCGCGCTGGATTACAGCGCGCTGGACCACGCCGCCGCGCTGGAGGCCACTGGCCTGGCTGTGCGCGAGGTGCTGGCCCGTGGCCAACTCCCGCTGACCCTGGGTGGCGAACATTCTCTCTCCGCTCCCCCCATTGCCGAAGTACGAAACTATTTCCCCGACCTGACCGTTGTACATATCGATGCCCATGGCGATTTGCGCGATGAATATGAGGGTACGCCTCTCTCGCACGCTTCAATCGAGAGACGGGTGGTGGATATGGGCATTCCGTTGACGGAAATCGGCATCCGTAGCTTTAGCCCGGAAGAAGCCGAGTTTATGCGCAGTAAGCCGGATGTGGCGATTGTCTGGGGCTATCAAATGGCACAGGGCACCGCCCGCATTCCCTGGGAACGCCTGAGCAAACACACGTATGTGACAATCGACCTGGATGCGCTCGATCCTGGCGAGATGCCCGCCGTGGGCACGCCCGAACCAGGTGGCCTGCACTGGTATCAGTTGCTCAATCTCTTCCGTGAGATCTGCCAGCGCACGACGGTCGTTGGCATGGATGTGGTGGAACTCTGCCCGATGGAAAATCAGACGCGGGCCGATTTCCTGGCCGCGAAGCTGGTCTATAAGATGATTGGCTATCGTTTTTACGATGAGTTCCGCCAGCAGAGCCGCGCAGACCAGTAAAGGGCCAGGCGTTTCACTCACCAGGGCGATGACAGGAAGCAAAGAAACCATTTTTCCTGTGTTCGCCCTGCTTTTTTTCCCAGGCCAGAGCCATGATTGCGCCTTTTTGCCCCGCTGATCGATATATTAGAGAAGAATATTTATATTAATGAGGATATAACAGGACATATGAAATCGTTAGCGCGCTTTTTCTGGCCCCTTCGAGTAAAAGGTGTATTTGTGCTCTGTCTGCTGACGCTGCTCCTGGGAGCCTGCGCTTCCGGCACGCCGACCAGTCAGCACCAGACTGTCCAGACTGACAGTGGCAGCCCTGTCACCTATAGCGTTCTGCCGCAGGATGTGCTGCTGCGCCTCTTTTACGGCGGCGGCAAGGTGGGCAAGCTGGAAATGACGCCCGAAATCAGCATTTACGGCGACGGCACGTTTCTCATCGGCCCCGGCCTGACTCTACAGAAGGGTGCTCTGTCGAGCAATGAGTTGCAAAGCCTGCTGCACAGTCTGACCAGCACAGATAATCTACTGCACTTGCAACGCCAGGTTTTTAATGACATTCCTGGCCAGAATGCGACTTTGCTCCAGGCCAATCTCAATGGGCAGAACTATCAGTTTACTTACGGTCCTTTTGGCAATTTACAGGAAAACGCGCAGGACATGCGCGAATATCAGCAGCTGGGCCATGCAATCAGCACTATCAAGAACGCGGTTGCCGGTTCTCGAACCCCCTATACCTCACAGCGCATGGCTCTGCTGGTCTATCAAACCTTCCGCATCGATTACGACAGTACCCAGGATCAGACGCTGCCGGAGTGGCCGCTGGCCGATATTGATCTGGCCAACGCGGCTATTTATGAATGTGGGATGATTCACGAGGATGACACGGGGCCGAATGCTGACAATGGCTGCCTGACCTATACCGCGCCCCTGGTGGCGTACCTGCCCGGCGAAAATGATGTGCAACAGCTCAAAGCTACGCTCAAAGGTCAGCAAACCGGTATGTTTTTAGAGTATAGTAATCGCTATATTGTGATGCTCAGACCGTTGCTGCCCGATGAGATCACGCACAACCAGCTGGCCATGTATGGCAGTAACACCCTGGCATACCAGCCAGTGCCCCTGAAAGGAGGAGCTATCCCAACCCCGACGCCGACCCCATAAGAGCGTGAAAAGCAACCAGTTGGCAGGCCATAGCCAGAAACGAGGCAGATATGATATACTGGAATCAGCCGCTCAGACCTCTTCCCCGGTGGTTATTATAGATATGGAGAGGGACTGCTACCAATTGGAATAAAAGCCAGGTCGCCCAATGTTTTTGGGAGAAGAGCCAGACAGGCAGGAATGCATCTTCTCCGCGCACAGGCGATGTGCGAAGCATTATGCCACAATGAATACAGGTGGAACGACGGGACAGCGAGAAGAAGCCTGCCAAGCCATCCACCCCGTACACCACAGCCTCCATTCGTTTTGAAAGGAACCCATGACCAGAAATTTTAGTAATCAGCGGCGAGATGGAATGCGACCATCTTCTCGCAACTCCGCCTTCGGCAAGTATAGAGAAGAGCAGTCCAGGCCCGCGCGCCCACGGCTTAGCCGAGATGCCGTCGACCGCGCATGGGAAAATGGAGCCACTCGTACTTACGCGGATTATCACCCGCGTCAGAATCCCCCAACATCTCCCGCTCAGCGCCAGGGGCGGCCCGCGCCAGCGTATGAGAGATCCCGGCAGCCACAGAACCGCCGGCCCTACGACTCATCTCAGGAAAACTATGGCTCGCCTCGTCCCTCCGCACGACCCGGAGGGTACCAACCGCGTCAGTACAATGAGGATGGTCCGCGCCACTTCGACAGGCCGGGGTACCGCGCGCCAGCAGGCCAATCCAGCCTGAACAACGAACGCTGGACGCGCAATGCGCCGCCACCGTCAGCCGATGGCTACAATTCCCGGCGCGCGGATAACCGTCCTCCCCGTTTTCAGCAGGATGGTTCCGATTCCCATTATCGCGGCGCCAATCGCCCGCCGCGCTTCCAGCAGGATGGCCCTGAGTACCGGGGAACTGGCCGCGCTCCCCGCTTTCA
>DASZXF010000754.1:0-2496 GCA_035546055.1 Ktedonobacteraceae bacterium | reverse complement strand
TGCGCGTCTTGCTGGAGCAGCCGGATCTGAGCGCCTGCCAGAGCGTGCGTCACGTCTATGGCGGAGCCGAGCCGTTGCCCTACGAGCTGTGGCAGCGCTTCCGCGAGCGCTTCTCCGCGCCCCTGCACAATGTCTACGGTCCGACCGAGGCGACCATCGACACCACCTGCTGGAGCGCCACCCGGGAGAGCGAGGAGACGCAGGTCTTGATCGGTCGTCCCCTGAGCAACGCCGAGGTCTACCTGCTGGACCGGCAGATGCAGCCGGTACCCATCGGCGTGCCGGGAGAGATCTACATCGGGGGAGCGGGCCTGGCACGCGGGTATCTGCGCCGGCCAGAGCTGACCGCCGAGCGCTTCCTGCCGCATCCCTTCAGCAGCCGATCCGGTGCGCGGCTCTATCGGACCGGAGATCTGGCGCGCTATCGTGCCGATGGCAACCTGGAGTACGTGGGGCGAGCGGACAACCAGGTCAAAGTGCGGGGCTTCCGTATCGAGCTGGGCGAGTTGGAAAGCGTGCTGAGCCAGCATCCAGCGGTGGCGCAGGCAGTGGCGCAGGTGCGGGAGGATCGGAGAGGAGAGCGCAGACTGGTAGCGTATGTAGTGCCACAGCCGGGACAGGTCGTCTTGCCCGCCGAACTGCGTCAGTTCTTGCAGCAGCGGGTGCCCGACTACATGCTGCCGAGCAGTTTTCTCTCCCTGACGCAGCTGCCGCTCACCCCTCACGGCAAGCTGGATCGCCAGGCGTTGCCTGAGCCTGACGCTGGAAGACCTGATCTGGGGAAAAACTATGTTGCCCCGCGTACACCGGTCGAAGAATTGCTGGTCAGCGTCTGGTCGCAGATTCTTGGCGTCGCCAACATAGGTATTCACGACAACTTTTTCGACCTGGGAGGCGATTCCATTCGTAGCATTCAAATTGTAGCTCGTGCGCAAGCCTTCGGTTTACGCTTTTCCGTCCAGCAGCTTTTCCGTCACCAGACCATCGCCGAACTCGTAGAAGCCATTGGGCAGGCCGGAGAAACGCTGGAAGTCCTGCCCCGTACAAAGCCTTTTGAGCTTATCTCGGCTGAAGATCGCGCGAAGCTCCCGGAGGATATCGAAGACGCCTATCCGCTGGCCATGCTACAGACCGGTATGATCTACCACATGGAAGCCACCAGGGACCAGCCCGGCGCTCCCGATTACCACAACCCTGAGAGCTACTACTACCGTATGCCCTTCGACCTCGCGGCCTTCCAGCAGGCGGTGGATCGCGCCGTCCAGCGTCACCCGGTCCTGCGCACATCGTTCGATTTTACCAGCTTTAGCGAACCTCTCCAGCTGGTCCATAAAACGGTTCCCTTTATCGTCGAGGCAGATGATATACGGCACTATTCGTCAGTCGAGCAGGAGCAGATTATCAGGCAATTTGTCGCACGCGAGGCGAGCACCCATTTTGATATGACGCGTGCGCCTTTGCTCAGATTTCATATTCACCGCCGGACCGACGACGCCTTTCAGTTTTCGCTGACTGAATTCCATCCCATTATTGATGGTTGGAGTCTGCACAGTATCCTGGCGGAAATATTCAATCACTATCTGGCCCTTCTCCAGCAGCGCGAGGAAGAGCCAGGGGAGGAAGCGCCGGTAGAAACGACATTCCGGGATTTTGTGGCTCTGGAGAAAATGGTTCTCCAGTCCCAGGCCTGCCAGGACTACTGGGAGCGGAAACTGGCCGACTATAACCGGCTGCAATTGCCTCGCTGGACGCAGACGACTCCTCAGCCAGGCGAGCCGAGATATAGCAAGATAGAGATCGCCGTCCCCGTGGAACTGGCTGCGAGCCTGCGTCAACTGGCGCGTGCGGCCAGTGTGCCCCTGAAGACGCTCCTGTTTGCCGCCCACGCGCGAGTGATCAGCCTTTTGAGCGGGCAAACGGATATCCTCACAGGACAACTCAGCCATGGTCGACTTGAGGTCATGGGTGGAGATCGGGTAGCCGGCCTCTTCCTGAATATTCTCCCCTTACGACTGGCCTTGAACGGCGGGAGCTGGCTGGACCTGGCGCACCGGACCTTTGACGCCGAATGCGAGCTTTTGCCATTCCGCCGCTATCCCCTGGCCGAGATGCAGCGCAGATGGGGCGGCAGAACTCCTCTGCTCGATACGGTGTTTAGCTACTTCGATTTCCACATTTTCAACGATTTCTTTGCCTCGGCCCCGATAGAAGATCTTGGCTGGAGAATCACCTCGCATAATGTCGGCTTTGTGCTCAATGCACTCTTCTTTGCCTCCAGTTCTGAGGTCAGACGCGGTGAAATTTTCTTTTACCTGGCCTACGAAACTGCGAGGATCAGCGAGCAGGACGCTCGCCGCGTGGGCGAGTACTACCTGGCGGTGATGAGGGCCATGACCAGTAATCCCCAGGCACAGTATGGCGCGACCTGCGTACTGCCCGTGGCCGAAACAACGAAGTTGCTGAAAGAGTGGAATCCGCCGGTCAACGAGGAGGCGG
>DASZXF010000753.1:0-5183 GCA_035546055.1 Ktedonobacteraceae bacterium | reverse complement strand
CGCGAGGCAGCAGAGGCGAAACGGGAAAACGGAAAAGCCCTGCGTTTCTGCGATCCCACTCAAATCCATTCTCATCTATCTGGTGGGGAGCCGCTCTATTTGATTTTGCTCTGGCGAAAGCAGGCATGGCATCTCTTTTTTCATGGATCACAGGCGCCTGGTGGATGTATGAAAGTATCAATGGAATTTTACAGGAAAAATACTTCTTGTGGCGCTACAATTTTCAAGAAAAGGGAAAGAGGAACCAGATCAGGGCGGCGTAATATGGCCACAATTTCTTATTCGAGATGTTTTTACTCTTCTTTGCGCTATAAAGAATAGACCCCGATCCGGGGTAATTTGTTAAGGAGGACAACGAACAATGCATGACCCTTTTTCTCGCCAGCCTCAGCCGTTAGATGAAGCTGAGGTTGCGCGGCGGCGCGTCCCTAAGCGCCGCGTCTTTGGCGGGGCCATCGGACTCGCCTTGCTGCTGGGCAGCGGACTGCTCGCGGTAGCGCTGATTTTGCGTCCGGGCGCTCTGCCCGCTCATGCGAGTGGAGGTGCCCCGACGCCGACCCCTACGGTCAGTTCCCCTGTGCCGGGACAGCCTCAGCCGCTGGGTTCCCTGTATCTGGCGGCGGCAGGCAGCCTGAGCCGGCTGAATATGAGGACGGGCGATGTTCTCTGGAACATGCCGGACAGTTCGCCGATGAATCCCCTGGTCGTCGGTCAGATGCTGTTCTTCAATGATTACGGTGAGGCTGGACCTGCCCTGACAGCGGTGAATGTCAGAACCGGTCAGCAGGTGTGGAGTTCTCAGAGCTATCCCAACGGGTTTCTCCTGGGGGCCGGGAATATGCTCTATGACAGTTTGTGCGACTTTTCCAGTGGCAGCGCCGCCTGTTATCTCTACGGCATCAATGCCAGCACAGGCGTTCAGCGCTGGTCCTACGATCTTCAACAGGGGACTACCTGGATAACCTTTCACAATGGCGTTCTCTATGGCGTTTCCTATACGAAGTATTTCGCGCTCAATGCTGCTACCGGCTCTCTGCTCTGGCAGCAGGATCTCCTGCGTTATACCGATCAGGAGGCCACCATGGCGCCGGTGGTCAGCGGCAATGTGCTCTCTTTTGCCTCCTGTAATACCACCAAACAATCTTCTGGTTATGCCGGCTGCTATCTCTACGCCTTTAACGCTCACACCGGTCAGGAACTCTGGCATATGGCCACCGCCAGCTCTCTGCAGTCCTCACCGGCGATTATGAACGGCGTGATCTACGCCGGCGCCGTCGATGGAACCTTCTATGCGCTCAAAGAGCAGGACGGCACGCAACTCTGGAGCACCAATGTCGGCGGATTGGTCGGACAAGTTCTCGCGCAAAACGGTTCGATCTATGTTGGCGTTCTGAGCGCGGATGGCTCGACATTTTCCATTGTTGCCCTCAATGCCGCCACGCATGCTACGCGCTGGGGACAGGCCAGCACGCTCGGCCAGTCTTCCGCACAGCCGCTGTCCCTGGTCCAATCCGGGGCAGGCCGCTCGCTGCATCCCCAGGCTCCGCGCACGCCGTTCTCCGGTGGTCCCGCTGCCCATCCTTTTGTGCTTGAGCACGGGCTGATCTATCTCCAGAACGGCTCGGCTTCCGTCTCGGTTCTCAACGCGGCCAACGGCTACCTCGCGGCCCGCTTTACCGCCCCCGATGACGCTGCCCTGTATGGCTTCGCCGTCACCGCGCTCTAGCTGTGTTCTCTATAGAACTGGCCTGTTGTTCTGCCCCCTGCCCCCGGGATATGAAGCATCCCGGGGGCAGGGGGCAGAACATAGGAAATCTTCCTCTCTCGGCAGGCAAGATTTTTGAGAATGGAGAAAATGTGCTATAACAGAAGAAAACAACGGTAGAGCCTGCTGGCGGCTGTAGAGAGCGAGGAACGCCTGCATGAACTGGTTGCCCGGTGTCCGGTCCGTCGATATTCAGCGCGTGCGGGCGGTGGTCAAGCGCCTTTTTCCGGTTCAGGATGTTCAGGTTGAGCGCGTGCTATCGGGCATTTCTACCTACGTCTATCGCATTTGTTCGCGCGGCCAGGTCTATTATTTGCGCATTTTGCCCGACGCCGAGGCCAGCTTTACCCCCGAAATCGCCGCCCTGACCATCCTGCGCCAGCGCGGCATTAATGTCCCGGAGATTGTTCACTACGAGGACCATAACAGGCTCCTGGACCGTCCTATCATGGTTGAAGCCGAAATCAAGGGACTGGCCCTCAGTCAGACCTCGTATCCCAGGGATGTGCTCGCGCGGGTGGTCGTGGCGGCGGGCCGCGACCTGGCGCGCATCAATCAGGTGCCGGTGGAGGGCTTTGGCTGGGTCAGGGTCAGGCGCGCGCAGCCGATGCGCCTGCGCGCCCAATGGCCGACCTTCCGCGCCTTTGCCCTGGCCTATCGCAAGGCTGACCTGACCTATTTGCGTATGCATGTCTTCCCGCCGCGTGTCATTGCTCGCCTTGAGCGCGTGCTGGCCCGTCATGACGATCTGCTCGACCTGGAACAGGGCTACCTGGCGCATGGCGACTTCGACAGTACCCATGTTTTTCAGGCACGCGGGCGCTACTCCGGCATCATCGATTTCGGCGAGGTGCGCGGTACCGGACCGTGGTATGACCTGGCGCATTTTCGTATCCGCGATGCCGGGCGTCCGCCCTTCTCGCTCTTTCGCGCCCTCGAATGCGGTTACGCGGAAATCACGCCGTTCCCGCCGGACTACGAGCGCATCCTGCGTTTTACCGGCGTGCTGATTAATATCCGCGCCCTCGCGCGCGCTTTCCAGACTCGCCAGCCGGATCAATATATCTGGCGCCAGATCACCCTGCTGCACGAAGACCTGGCCTGGCTGGATGGATAGCCCCAGCCCACTACAGGCTGTCCCCGGCGCGCAGCTGACGCCAGAGCGTTTTCGCATCCAGCCGATGGTAATAGCGCAAAAAATCGAAAGCCGTACCGCCTTTACCCCAGGCATAACAGTACCAGCACATGCCCCCCGGCTGCTGAGGATAGAAGACCTGGAACGAAATATGCTCGTCGCGCCCCTCGGCGTGGTGATCGGTGAAGGGACAATGCCCGCAGCCGTTGTGATTTAACCTGACATAACGACCAATCAGGGCAAACGGATCTTGCGTGGCGTTCCAGTCCCGGATCGAGCGAAATGATAGATGCTTATCTATATTGTGAGGAAAGGCGGGAGCCGGGGGAGTGCGTGGAGGTGGTAGCTGCGTACCGGGCGGAGGCATGACGCGCTGCACCTGTGCCAGCCAGCTCAGTTGCTCCTGAACAGTTGGCGCGACCGGTTGCAGGTTGTCGTTGAGAAAGGGATAGCGCTGTCCGCTGCGCTGGTGAATGCCCAGGGGCAGGCGAATCAGCGAGCCAATGCCCTTGCCGCCGCTCTGCTTGGGGAAGAGTTCCAGGCGGCGTTCGCTGGCGAAGGGCAGCAGCCAGGCGCGGACCAGGCTGGCTGGGCAGGGTTCGCGCAAGAACAGCCAGAGGTGTCCGCCCCGGCGCGAGCGTTCCAGATAGGCCGGAAAGCCCTGTTCTGCCAGGTCGGCCTGGAGTTTGCCGAGGACCGCCAGACCATCCTTCTGATCGGCATCAAAGACCGCGAAGGAGCAGCGTTTCTCCTCATCGAGCACATAGGTGCCGATATTTATGCGGCCAGCCAGGTGTCTGGCCAGCACCGCCTCCGTCACCGGCCTTTTCACACGAAAATAGCGCCCATCGCGTTGCTGGACCGCGTAATCGCTCCTGCGTCCCACGCAGGTCCACAAACACGCAGCTCCCTCCAGTTCCATAGAAACAAGCCTCCTTCAACGAATCATTCTTTCTCAACTTGCCGCTTCTGGAAGACGCCGCCGCCCGCGCGTCCTCCAGAAAAATCATTCCTGGCCTGTTTAATTGAACGCCTGTTCCCCCTGTAATATGCCTGAAACTGATTCGCCGGTGATATGATCAGAGGGATACCAATATTGCCATGGAAGGAAGTATGTCGAATGTACACAATTGATGACCGTGATCGCGCTGTTGCCTTACCCGCATTTCCATCACCAACTATGCACGAGCCATTCCTTGCGCGTGGCGATATAGAACTTTCCTTTGCCTATGCCGTGTCGAAGGACTATGTTCTTTCGCGCGATCTTCCTGTGCCGCTTGTGCCTGGAACTGATGAGCCGCTTTGTACTCTGTCATGGAAGGATGGATGGTACCAGGAGGATGCCGCCAGGCTTAGAAGCTCTGAGCCCGATGATTGGGATCGAGATCCTCAAGAAGCGCGCCATAGGCACATGGAACTGTTTGCTTTCATAGAAACAGCCGCTCATCAGGGGCATATCTATCAATGTTATGACTACGGCAAAAAATATCCCCCTTTCGCCGCTCATCCACTGGCAAACAGAGGACTACACCCTCACGGTGTTTTTCTCGTGGAACACTCATCCTGGTTGCGCCATCTGCGGACCGTTATGCCTGACGAATTTCCGTCGTCTGCTTTTGATGAGTTCGATCTAAATGGAAACGGTACCCATATCGGGAAACGAACCTATTCTCATTTGCTTTTCGCCTTTGAGGTATCCACCCTGGAATTTATCTCTACCCCTTTTACATGTGAACTCGCCTGGGCCACGAAAAAAGAGGCCCAGGCAGAGGTCGGCGTGACGAAATGGCTTATGATGTAACAATCTATTTGCACAGATAACTGGATAGTCAGTTGCCAATTTGGCTGAGGTTGGCTTATGCCGTTTCGTTCGCCGCCTGGAGGTGCTGGGTGCGCAGGTGGGTCAGGATGGCCCGGGCGTTTTGTTCGTGGGCCCAGCTGTAGTATGCGCGGTCGATGTCTGCGCTGACGTGAGCGATGGCTTCGGCGAAAGGGTAGTTGATGAGCGCGGCGGCCTGCTCCAGCTCGTGGACGGCGGGCAGACGTTGGGCGAGCAACTGGTGAGCGCGCCGCTCGATTTCCTGAAAATAGGCCAGATTTTCCTGGATCAGCGCGGGATTGGAGACGTTGCCGTGTGAGCAAAGGACGTGAAGCGGATTGAGCGCGGCCAGGCATTGCAGGGTTGACAGCATCGCCGCCGCGCAGTCGCTCTCCTCGATGCAGGGCAGCGGCCACTCGATGGCGTCAAAGCCGAGCAGCAGGCGCAGCGCGGGCAGCCAGGCG
>DASZXF010000752.1:0-1706 GCA_035546055.1 Ktedonobacteraceae bacterium | reverse complement strand
CGGGAAAGCGTCCCTGACGCGGGCCAGCCGCTGCGCTCTCTTGGCGGTTTTTCATCAGAGCGAGGTTGTGACGGGAGCCGTTCAGACGTGCAAGAGCTTCTCCGGGTTCGCGATGACGCGAATGGTCTGGATTTTTTCGCCCATCACTTCGACACTCAGCACGGAAACAACCTGCTCGTCTGTGCGCACGACCAGAGCTGGCAGACCGTTGACCTCGGCAATCTCCATCCGGCAGCCGGGAGGCAGGAAGCGCGTGCTGCCCACGCTGAAGCGCGCCACGCGCTCGCGTCCGACGACAGGCCGGTACGCGGCGGTTCTGGCCTTGCCCCCGCCATCGGTCCAGAGAACTACATCCTCGGCCAGCAGACTCAGCAGTGTCTGCATCTCTCCCGTTTCCACCGCCCGGACATAGCTGGTGAGCAACTGCTGATGTGCTTCGCGCGAGGCCGTGAAGCGGGGCCGATGGTCGCGCAGGTGTTGTTTTGAGCGGCTAAAGCTGCGCCGGCAGGCCGCTTCGCTCTTATTCAGCATCCTGGCGATTTCCGCGAACTCGTATTCAAAGACCTCGCGCAGGAGAAAGACCGCGCGCTCGAAGGGCTGAAACTGCTCCAACAGAACCAGGAAGGCCAGCGAAATGGATTCTTGAAGATCGACCCGTTTCTCCGGGTCGCTCACCTCCGGGTGCTCATCGGTGAGAATGGGTTCAGGCAGCCAGGGACCGACATAGACCTCGCGCTGCCGGCGCGCGAGGTGCAGTTGATCCACACACAGGCGCGTTAGAATGGTCGTCAGGTAGGCTTTGAGCGAGCGAACGTCTTCCGGGGAAGCACGCTGGTAGCGCAGGAAAGTCTCCTGCACCATATCCTCGGCATCCATCGCACTGCCCAGCATACTGTAAGCCACCGAAAAGAGGTAGGAACGATAGGTTTCAAAGGTTTCCATAAATCACATCAGCCCTGTTGCAATAAAAACACCGGATGCTTGAGCACAACCTGCTCGTAGTCCGCCAGCGACGACTCCGGTCCGACGCCATACCTGCCTGCGAATGGATTGCCGTCATTGATATCCGCTTTCAGCACCAGGGCCGCCTCCGCTGGCGGCAACTCTCTGGCTATGATAGTTTCACTGCGCCGTCCACGCGTCAGGGTGGCCTGGCCGGCGGCGCGCAGATTGCGCACCCAGTCCACAATGCCAAAAGGGGCAACCAGATAGCGCTGGCCGTTGCGCCTGACCGTCACAATTGGTACACTGCGTGGCTGCCCGCTCTTGCGCCCGCGCACCGTCAGAATGTACATAGGATACTGAGATTTCCCGGCACCATCTATCTTAAAACCTGCGCGTAACATCGCTATAGTCAGAAAATTAGCTGTGCGTATATACAGCGGAACCTGTTTCTTTTTTGCCATCTATGCCCTCTGCTTTCATCTTTCTGAAGTATACCTGAGAAAGCATCCGAAACGGTGCTCACAGAGAGAGAGGGTTGGCCATGCCATTTTGAGACAGATAGCACAATTACCTTACAGGCTCCTCCCATTCGTCAGATATGAGTCATCTCAGGGCATTTATACTTCGAGCAGGATTTCTGCCTGGGAAGCCTGCTCCTCGCGACTCTTGCGCAGTTTCATTGACGGGGCCGCGTCGCGGTCGCTGATGAAAAGCGCGATGATAGCCGAGGTCAGGGCGAGGAGCGCGGCGGCGATAAAGGC
>DASZXF010000751.1:0-6634 GCA_035546055.1 Ktedonobacteraceae bacterium | reverse complement strand
GAAATGGATGTCCTGCGCTTACTGGCTCAGGGACTCAGCAACGCCCAGATCGCGGAAAAACTCACCCTCAGCGTCGTCACCATCAATTCTTATCTGCGGACCATTTACGGCAAACTGGACGTTTCCTCACGCACCGCCGCTATTCGCTATATCTGGGACAACCATTTGCTTTAGCGCGGAGCCGCTGATCTGTAGTTCGGCACAAGGCTTTTTTTATGTACCGCTTTTTCCTCTTCTGATGATATCCCTTCTGTTGCTCGCCATGCCTCCCCACCCCCAGAAGAAGAATGATGCAGGGCCAGCCGGGCGCAGCCCGGCTGGCCCTGCATCATTCTTCAAACTCGCGCCGCCGCAGGCGGCGCGAGGCAGCAGAGACAAAACGGGAAAGCGAAAAAGCCCTGGGTTCGACACATTTCCCATTGCGATTTCTCACTCTGTCAGGTAATATGAGAGGTGAGTCATGTTACAGGTTGCACGATGGCGTGGACACCGGGTTTCATCGTCGAGCAGCCCGATCCGTGTAGAAGGAGGTTCTTCTCGTATGAGTTCTGTTGAGTTACTCGCGGGCATTAGCCAGCGCAAGACGCGCACTGAGCGTCTGGAGATGGCCTATCTGGTGGCGGGCGCGGGGGATACTCCGCTGGTGCTGGTGCATGGGAATTGTTCATCGTCGCATTTTTTTCAGGATTTCATGCTGGCCCTGGCGGCGCGGGGAAGCTATACGATCTATGCCCCGGATATGCGCGGTTATGGGGACAGTGAGACGCTGCCTACCGATGGCACGCGCGGGGTGCGCGATTTCTCTGACGATCTGGCCGCGCTGGTGCGTCAGCTTGGTCTGCCCTCTTTTCATCTGCTGGGCTGGTCGCTGGGCGGCAATATCGTCATGCAGTACGCCATTGACTACCCCGGTACGCTGCGTTCTCTGACCCTGCAAGCTCCCGGTTCGCCCTTTGGCTTTGGTGGTACAAAGGATGCCGAGGGTACACCCACCTGGCCGGACTTCGCGGGGAGCGGCGGCGGTACCATCAATCCCGATTTCGCGCAGCGCATGGCCAGCGGTGATCGTGGCAGCGATTCGTCTTCGCCTCGCACAGTAATGAACAATTTCTATTTTAAGCCGCCTTTTCGGGTGGCTCCCGAACGCGAGGAGATGCTGCTTTCCGCGCTGCTGACCACGCGGGTCAATGAGGGGAACTATTCCAGCGACATGACCACTTCGCCCAACTGGCCCAACGTCGCGCCGGGCAAATGGGGCGTCAATAACGCGCTTTCGCCCCGCTATCTGAACCAGGGCGAACTGGCCAACATCGCCGTCAAGCCGCCCATTCTCTGGCTGCACGGAGCTGATGACCAGATCGTGTCCGATACCTCGCTCTTTGAAATGGGCTATCTGGGCCAGGTGGGCGCCATTCCTGGCTGGCCGGGCGCCGAAATCTATCCACCTCAGCCCATGAAAACCCAGACGCGCCTTGTGCTGTCCCGCTACCAGGCCAATGGCGGAGAAGTGCGCGAAGAAGTTTTCCAGAACTGCGGCCATTCTCCTCACCTGGAAAAACAGGCCGAAGTTCTCCGCGTCTTTACCGAATTTGTTGATGCCCATTGATAGATAGATATTCGCTGCTCAACTTGTGTGTAAAATGGAATTCTACATGCAAGTTGGGCAGCGAATAGCAAAAATCAAATCTTCTCAAATTCGGTTTTGACGGCCAGGGTGCCGTCAGGAAGCTGTTCCAGGGTATAGTCGCTGAACAGGATCGGGTCGGTCAGATAGAGGCAGAGAAAGATGCGCACGGCCAGCTCGCGGATCTCAGTTTCGGCGTGGGCGCTGGCTCGCATGCTGATGATATGCCGCCACGCACGCGCGTTGCCGGTCACGACAAGCGGCGCCTCTGTTTCATTGGGCAGCACCGAGCGCGCCGTTTGCTGGACCTTCTTGCGCAGATCGGTGCGCTCCTCCGCCGAGAGAATCTGTGTCCCCGTGTGCTGCATCTCCAGAATGCGCTCGGTGATGGCCGCGTACTCCTCAGCCGCGTGCTCAATCCGCTGGAGAAACCGCGCGTGCAATGCATCGTCAACGGCGTATTCAGGACGCTCCACAAAACGCACCATACGACCTGAGACGTAGCGTTGCGATTGTTGGGAAACTCCAATGCCGGCCCTGTGACGGACCAGTTCGTGCGTGACGCTGCGCGAAATGCCGTAGAGCAGCAGACTGAAGTTCGCGTGCTCAAAGACCGAGCCGTGCCCGGAGGCCTTGAGATTGGTGAAGTAACGCTCGGCGTTCGCATTATACGAACGCTTGCGACCAAAACTCATATAACAGAGTTGCCCGGCAACTTTACATAACTGCGCGCTATCAGGCAGGCGTGTGGGGTCGGCGAGATATTCATTAAAATGGCTGCTCTCATCGTAGCCAGCGAGAAAACCGGCCATGCCTGCCAGGTTGGTCTGTGGCTGTGCCAGCACAACCACGCCGGGACGCGTCAAATAGGGTGTGCCATGCGCGGTATGCTGAACAGGGGGATGAATGCTAAGCGCGCCGGCGTCGTTCTTGCCTCCTAGCTGCTGAAAAAGCGTTTCGGGATCAAGCATGATCTCCATCTCCTACCATAAAATTTTTACCCGCCGATCATCGACATGCTGCGATTGGCGCGTTTGAAGCGTTTGTCGCCGATATAATGCTTGAGTTCTTTGTGCCAGACGGCCTGGCGGATGACGCCGGCCAGTTCTTCATCGCTGGCCTCGGAGCGCACAACCGCGCGTAGATCGGTCTCCTCGGTGGCGAAGAGGCAGGTGCGCAGTTGTCCATCGGCGGTCAGGCGGATACGGTCGCAACTGGCGCAGAAAGGCTCGCTGACCGGGTTAATAAAGCCAACCTCGCCGATGCCATCGCTGAAGGTATAGCGGCGCGCGGTTTCCGAGGCATCGCCGGTGGTGATGGGCACCAGCGGTCCATACTGGCTTTCAATCAGCGCTTTGATCTCGCCGCCGCTCAAAATATCCTCTTTACGCCAGATCTGATCGGCATCCAGCGGCATAAACTCGATCCAGCGCATGACAAAGGCGTTGTCGCGAGCAAACTGCACGAACGGCAAAACCTCTTCTTCGCTAAAATTCCTCATGGCCACGGCATTGATCTTGACCGGGTGGACGCTGGGATACTTTTTGATCTCTTCCAGACCTGCCAGCACACCGGCAATCTGATCGCGGCGCGCCACCTGGGCAAATTTCTCGCGCATCAGCGAATCCAGGCTGACATTAATGCGGGTCAGACCCGCCTCGGCCAGCGCTTGCGCCTGCTGTTTGAGCAGAATGCCATTGGTGGTCAGGCTCAGGCTGCGCAATCCTGGCAGTTGATGCAACTGGCGCACCAGTTCGGGCAGGTCACGTCTGACCAGCGGCTCTCCACCTGTCAGGCGAATCTGCTCGATGCCAATCTCCACAGCCACGCGGGCAATATGCATGATCTCTTCATAAGAGAGAATCTCGGCCTTTTTGAGCCATGGCAACCCTTCCGCTGGCATACAATAGGTACAGCGGAAATTGCATTTATCAGTCACCGATATGCGCATGCTTTTAATGCGCCGGCCATAGCTGTCAACAAGTTGCTCCATCGTCTTATCTCCCGGCTGGTCTGACATTGTGAGTTTGTTCTAACTATATCATATTTCGGCGCACCTCACATCTTCACCGCCTGAGTTTACCGGGAATGGCCTGGCTTTGCCTGCTGGAAAATTCTCCAAGAGGAGGAAATATGTCCTATTGTGCTTCTTTTCGTGCTTGTGGAGCGTAGTAGAAGGGGCAAATTGAGAGACCGCGCGGGATGGAATGGCATTGTCTGGGAAAATCTTTCTTACATCTTTGGAGATAAAAAAACAGATCAGGTGCCAGTGGGGAGGGCATACCACCACGCTGGCAGTGATTGTGATCCACCTGTGCCTTTTATATTTGTAACGTTGGACGCGCTTATGAGCACACCCGGAATAGAGGATGAGTTAATGACCAATTCTATACATGAGCAAGCGACTGTATCGGTAGCGACACGGGAAACTGAGGGACCGCAGGCTGGCTCTGCCCCTGTTACTCGGCCTGTCTGTCCTGAACGCGGTGGTCTCTGGCGGCGGGCTTCTGCTCGCCTGTCTGCGCTGCTGGAGCCGGGTAAGAAGAATGCTATCCCACCTCTCGACGGGGTTCGTGCCTGCGCCTGCTTACTTGTGGTGGGCTATCATATCAGTTTGATCACGCGGGATACTCATGTCTGGAATCCCACGGATTATCCGCCGCTGGCGGCGGTGCTCCTGTCCGGTGAGTCGGGCGTGACGCTGTTTTTTGTGCTCTCCGGCTTTTTACTTTTTCTGCCCTATGCCAGAGCGCTGCTCTTTAAGATGAAATGGCCCTCGGCGCGGCAATTTTACCTGCGCCGCGCTCTGCGCATTATCCCGGCGTATTATATCTGCCTGTTTGCCCTGGTCCTGCTGGCCCATCGGGAGTATCTTCAAGCGGACCACTGGCCGCAGCTGTTTCTCTTTCTGACTTTCTTTATGGATTCCACTTCCAGAACCTATCAGGCCATCGATGGACCTTTCTGGACGCTGGCGGTGGAGTGGCAGTTTTATCTGCTGCTGCCGCTGCTGGTGCTGGGTATGCGCGTACTGGTCTGGCGTTGCGCGCCTGGTAAACGTCTGTGGTGTACGCTGGCCTGCCTGCTCGTGGTCATCGCCTGGGGCATGATCTCGCATTTCTGGCTGGCGTATGTGCAGCAGCATCCGTGGCCCGCCACCCTGGGATGGCGCCTGGTTTATGGTCTGCTTTTCGGCCAGGGAGGTAAATATCTGCAAGATTTTGCCGTCGGTATGCTGGTTAGTCTGCTGTATGTCTCGATGCGTCACTCTGACGCTCGTGGCAGACTCAAAGCGTTTTGCCAGCGCTACCAGTTCTGGTTCTGGATTCTGGCTCTGGTGCTTTATCTCGCCACCGCTCTCTGGCATGAAAACGCCGTTCACGGTAATGGTCTGCCCTGGCTGAGTGGAGTGAGCGGCTACTATAGTCTGCTGGGCGAAGTTGGCTATGCCAGCGCTTTTGCTCTATGCCTGCTGGCCCTTTTATTCGGTCAGTCGGTGCTGCCAAAGCTCTTTTCACTGGCCCCGCTGCGCTGGATCGGTCATGTCTCGTATAGTGCCTATATGTGGCATTTTCCGCTTTTGATTTTCTTTATGGTCTCGGTAGGCTATTCCATTACCAGTTGGAATATCTGGGCTGTCGCCGTGAGTTACTGGCTCTGGGTCTTGCTGGCCATTCTTCCCTTCTCGCTGGTGACTTTCCTGCTCACCGAGCGTCCCGGCATGTGGCTGAGCGGCAAACTGCGGCGCGGCTCTTGAGTGCGTGTTGGACAGGCATGTAGCGGAGAATGTTCAGGCGGGCTAAAAGCCACTGGCTCAAAGCTTGTGGATATGGTACAACTGGTTATTTTCCGCCGAACGCCTGGGAGATCGCGTCGGCTTCCAGGCGCAGCAATGCGGCAGCTCGTTCCAGGGCTGGTTCGTTGAGGCGCGAGGCGAAGCCGACGATCCAGAGCAGCGCCAGCAGGCCGCGCGTGGGGCCGTATATGGGGGCCGCGACGGCGTTGATACCTTCCAGGTACTCGCCGCGCTCAATACCCAGGCCGCTGACCTCGGTCTCGGCGATGGCCTGGAGCATGAGGCCGGGATCGGTGATGGAGCGCTCGGTGAATTGCGGCAGGGGATGCTGGTGCAGGAAAGCCACGCGTTCAGCCAGCGGACGATGAGCCAGGACGACGCGCGCGGTTGCTCCGGCCAGCAGGGGAATGCGTGAGCCTCGCCGGGCGGTGATGCCCAGGCCGGCCTGCTCGTGCTCGTTCATGACAATTTCGATGATGCGTATCCCTCGCTCCTCTGTACGACCCAGAAAGACGGTTTCGCCTACCTGTTCGGCCAGACGATGCATGGCGGGTAGCGCGAAATGCCGCAGACCCGCGCGGTTGACATAGCTCTGCGCCAGGTCATACATGCGCGGTCCCAGGATATAGGAGCGCTCGGCGGTCTGCTCAAGCGCGCTACTGGCCTCCAGGGTTTTCAACAGACCATGCATACTTCCCTTGCTCATATGCAGCGCCCGCGCCAGTTCAGAGAGCGTCAGCCCTTCCTCAGCGGAACTCACCAGATCCAGTACGCGAAACGCTCGCTCTACCATCGGCGCCGGTACACTCGCGCCGTTCTCCTCTCGCGTTTCCATCTGTTCAGTATGGGGAACTTCTTGTTCGTTCATGGGAACATGATATCAGGCGTGCTCGCAAAAAGCAAGCTCCGCGCGCTGGCTAAGAGCGCGACCTTGTCTGATCCGCAAAGCTCTGGCATCAGGCGTGAGGCGTTGTGAACGGCGCGGGGTGGAAAATTGCCTTCGGCGTGCTCTCCAGTAGCGTCGTTCACAATGCCTGGTGAGCGGCGCTACTGGAGAACATGGGTCCGGGCCGGCTAGTTCGAGGTCAGGGAAGTGACCTGGAGAGCCTCTTTTAAGCGATTGAGGAAAGTATCGCTGGCCTGACGCAGATCGGTCTGACTGAGGTAGAGAACTTTGCAATTGCCGGGGTCCAGGTTCATGCGCTGCACCTCGG
>DASZXF010000750.1:0-2496 GCA_035546055.1 Ktedonobacteraceae bacterium | reverse complement strand
GTCCGACCGCGCAGCAACGGCTGGAGCGTACCCGCCAGGCAGGTCGGGAACTGGCTCAGGCTCGCCCTGCCATGGCCGCGCTGGCCGGCGCAGTTGTGCGCATCCTCGCAGCCTCGGACAATGCCGATGGCATGGCTCGCGCCGCCGGGCAGCTTCTGGCGGAATATGACCAGGCCATTGAGCGCATTACCGCTTATGCTCGCCCTCATCTCCAGGGCACCATCATGACACATAGCCTTTCGGGAACCGTCCTGGCGGTTTTGCGCGCCTGCCTGTCCTCCCTCAAACAGATCATTATCCTGGAGGGGCGTCCTCTCTACGAAGGGCGTACCGTCGCCAGCGAACTGAGCGGTCAGGGGATTGAGCTGACTCTGCTGACCGACGCGCAGGCCGATATCTTCCTGCCCATGTGCCAGGCTGTCGTGGTGGGCGCGGACAGTATCCTGGCCGATGGCAGCGTGCTGAATAAAGCCGGAACCGCCCTGCTGGCCCGCGCCGCCCGCGATCATGGCGTGCCATTTTATGTTCTGAGCGAGACGCTCAAAATCGCCGCTCACGCCTGGACCGGCGACCTCCATTTGCTGGAAGAACATCCTGGCCGCGAAGTCTGGTCCGAGGCCGCGCCGGGGATTGCGGTGCGCAACTTCTACTTTGACCACACGCCCGCGCCGCTCATCACGCGGATCATTACCGAGCAGGGGCCGTTGCATGAGCAGCACATTGCTCGCCAGGCCGAGCAACTGCGGGGGGTTGCGGGCTTCTCATAAAGCCCGCAGAAGTCCTGGTGATTTGGTCTTCCCGGCAAATTTCAGTATCCTGTAGACTAAGGACTGATGGAGTTTGCTCGATAGAGAGGGAAGAAGGATGGAAGAGAATAACACATCTGCGGATTCTGAGAAACCTGGAAGCGAGGAGGCAGAGGATGGGTATAATTACGCCGTACCGGGCGCGCCGATTGTGCGCAGCAGCACACCGCGTCCGCTGCCGTTTCCTCTACCTGCCAGAACCGAATTGCCGCTGCCACCCACCAATGCGCGGGCCGATTTTCCCGCTGAAGCGCCGGAAGCGCCCCCGTTGCCAGAAGAACCCGTAAGGAATACCAGCGCGTCGACCGGGCAGAGTCCTTTCCAGGCCACGCACCAGGAAGCGGATACCACGGAGGGCGAACCGACCTCCAGGGGACCGGTGAATGAATTTGTCTGGCTTTTCGAGTACGCCCTGGACATGGACCCTGTCCGCCTGAATCGGCCTGATCGTCTGGATGGCTCCGCCTTCGCCTATGGCCCGGCCATGCTCAAAGGCTATCGACTGACCTTCGATGGACTGGATGTGCGCAGCGGCCAGGTGCTGGCCTCGCTCAGCGAAGCGCGCGACCAATCAAACGCCGAGGTCTGGGGCGTTCTCTACCGCGTGCCACGCCGTTATACCAGAGGCGATGCCGGCGAGATGCCCCTGCTGGACAAAGTGCATTACGCGGACACCTTCGTGCCGACTGAAGTGCAGGTGCGCGAGCCCTACCGCCAGCGCGAGGTCACCTGCATCACCTATGTAGCCTCCGCCACCACCCGACAGCAGGTTAGCCAGCTCGCGCCAGAAAAGTGCCAGCCTGAGCCTGATTATTTCAAGCGTCTGCTCCAGGTCGCGCGCCGCCAGAAGTTGCCCGCCAGTTATCTGCGCACCCTGGAAGAACTGCTGCCGCCGACCATTCCCGCCGCCAGTCCCCTGCCGACCACGCCGCCAGAGCAGAACACCGAGCCGCTCCCGGCTGTGGTCATCGATAAAGAAGCGCTCCAGCGCCCGGCACCGGAGAGAACCAGTATAGCTCTGCCCGTCAGCGAGACGCCGGTTCCACAGAAGCCGCCAGCGCACAAACCCGGACCCTGGTCAAGCGCCTATCCTGCCGTCGCCGGGGGCTGGCTAATGGCCTTCGCGCTCTATCTATGCGTTCTGCTGCTCGCCACCCTCGTCCTGGCGATTTTTCAGGGGCTCAATTTCTGGCCCTTCGTCTTCAACGACGCGTTTACTCCGCTCGGCATTCCCTGGTACGTCTTGCTCTACGGCGTGCTGGGAGGCTGTGTCAGTTGCCTGGTTTCCCTGGGACGCCCCGTGCGTAAATACCCACCGGCCTTTGTCGTGCTGACATGGTTTATGCGCCCCTTTTTCGGAGCTATCCTGGGTTCACTCGCCTATCTGATACTCAACAGCGGCGCCATTCTCCTGAGCACACACCCGGCGCAACACTTCGCCCTCTGCTCAGCGGCAGGCGGCCTGGCCGGTTTCTGTGAAGGCAAATTATTCGTCTGGCGCCCCCCTCTCAGGTTTTGGTAGCGTGCGCACGCAGACCATGCGCGCCTTTACTCGCGGTGAGTTTGAGCAATTGACCCACGGACTGCATTAGGAAAAAGAGAGAGGGCAGAGATGCGTCGTGTTGTGCATCTCTGCCCGTTGTATCGGCGCTATGCAGGTCTCAGATCACTTCAGGAAAAATAGCTTTCA
>DASZXF010000749.1:0-4371 GCA_035546055.1 Ktedonobacteraceae bacterium | reverse complement strand
TCTAGCTGATATACAATGCCCTTACTGCTTATTCTAATCTATTTTTTTCCCTACTTCAACTCACATGGAGAGGCCTCTTTCTCTTTCTTTACTAAAAAACGCTGCGGCCTCCCTTTTTCGTGATTGACAGGTGAAAATATTGCTCCTGTTACCCCATTTACCAACAAAAAGAGAGTAGGCCGCTTATGCTCTCGCACAAAATAATCTGAGCATAAAAACCGCTGCCAGGACGCCCGCCGCACCCGCACAAGCGAAAAAGAGAGCGAGCATCCAGGCTGTACTATTGATGAGAGCCAGTTTGAAAGATATGCTATAATGGTGCAGTATCTTGCGAGAAAAAAGAGCAAGGAGCCGCGCCACGGTCAGGCATGTCCTGGAGCACGGAGAGCGCAGGCGCACATCGCTGTTAGTTGCCGGTTATCTGCCAGGATACGCCAAAAAGGATAGTTTACATGCCCGAAAGAGATGAAGATCAAAGGCCGCTGGTTGCCTGTCTCACGGTCGGGGCTTACCAGGAGAATTGCTACTTGTACGCCTGTCCAGAGACCCTGGAAGCTGTGATTATCGATCCGGGAGATGAAGCGCAGCTCATTATCAATCGCATTCAAGAACTCGCATTTATCCCCAAATATATTCTGAATACGCACGGTCATTTTGACCACATTTGCGCCGTTGACGAGGTGAGCGCCGTGTACCCGGTCCCACTCGCCATTCATGCCGACGACGCTCACCGGTATACCGATGAGCGAGCAGACCGCCACTATCGCCGCGAGCCGCCGCTGGTCAAACGTCAGCCAGATTTTTTCTTGCGCGAGGGTGAGCAGATTACTTTTGGCACCCTCACCCTGGAGGTTCTCCACACGCCCGGACATACCCCCGGCGGCGTCTGCCTGGTGAGCCGCCCCTACTGCGTTTTTAGCGGCGATACCCTTTTCAGGCGGGGCATTGGCCGTACCGATCTGCGGGGCGGCAATTATGAGCAGATTGTGCGCTCTATTCGCGAAAAATTGTACACCCTGGACGAAGAGCTGGTGGTTTTCCCCGGTCACGGCGACCCCACAACTATCGTCGAAGAAAAATACGAAAATCCATTCGTCTTTATAGAGGAGTAATTATTTTGGCTACAATTTGTGTCATTGGCACCGGTTATGTTGGGCTGGTCACTGGTACCTGCTTTTCAGATATGGGCAATCGCGTGACCTGCGTCGATATTGTTCCCGAAAAAGTCGAGCGTCTGCGCCAGGGCATTCTGCCGATTTATGAGCCTGGTTTGCAGGAAATGGTCGAGCGCAACGTGCGCGCGAGCCGCCTGCACTTCACCACTGACTACGCCGAAGGTCTGGCCGGGGCCGAGTTTATCTTTATCGCGGTCAATACCCCCACCAGCACCAATCAGGGTGGCGCGGACATGAGCTATGTCGAGAGCGCGGCCCGCAGCATTGCCGAGCACCTCGACCACTACGCGATCATCATTAACAAGAGCACTGTGCCGGTGGGCAGCGGTGACGTGGTGACACGCATCGTCAGCAAGCACCTGGCGCGGCCAGAAGTGCGCTTTAGCGTGGTGTCGAACCCGGAATTTCTGGCCGAAGGTACGGCTATGGTGGACTTCCAGAATCCCGACCGCGTGGTGCTGGGTTCCTCTGATCCAGAGGCGGCCAACAAGGTGGCGACCCTCTATCTGCCCCTGCGCGCCCCTATTGTGATTACTGATCTCTACACCGCTGAGATGATTAAATACGCCTCGAATGCCTTCCTGGCGACCAAAATCTCGTTCATCAACGAGATCGCCCAGATCTGTGAACGCCTGGGCGCGGACGTGAAAGAGGTCGCGGCTGGCATGGGCCATGATAAGCGCATCGGCAAACATTTCCTGCACGCTGGCCTGGGATACGGGGGTTCGTGCTTTCCGAAGGATGTACGTGCCCTGGCGCACATGGCCGACGAAGCGGGATTACACCCGCAATTGCTGCATGCGGTGATGGATATCAACCATGATCAGCGCCGGGTGGTCATGAACAAGCTGACTTCGATCCTGGGTTCGCTGCGCGGACTGACCATCGGCGTGCTGGGTCTGGCCTTTAAGCCCAATACCGACGATATGCGCGAGGCTCCTTCAGTCGATATTATCCGCTGGGTGGTCAGCCAGGGCGCGACGGTGCAGGTGTACGATCCGGTGGCGCGCGAGACGGGCCTGGCCGAACTGCGGCGCGCGGGTGTGCGCATGGAGGCGGTGACGTTCTGCGAGGATGCCTATGCCGTGGCCAGCGGAACTGATGCCCTGGTGATCGCCACCGAATGGAACGAGTTCAAGTCGCTGGATATGGTTCAGGTGCGCGACTCGATGAAGCGCCCGATCATCATCGATGGCCGCAACATCTACGAGCCGTCGCTGCTGAACAGCCTGGGCTTCACCTATCGCGGCATGGGCCGGGGCAGCAGTCCCGCGCCTTCGGTGCTACCCTCCGACAGCATCAGCACGCAGCCGCTGACCCTGGAGATTGAGAGCAAATAGATGGACGAAGACCAGCCAATCCTCTTCACGCCCCTGGTACGCCGGGCAGGGGAAGCCATTCCCGACTGGCTCTTTGGAGCGGCAGGACTGGCTGGTCTGCCCGCGCCTCTGCGGCCCACGCAGGGCGTCAACGTCGCTGTGGGCGTCGATATCATCGAAGTTGAGCGCGTGCGCAGGGTCTACGAGCACCACGGTGAGCGTTTCCTGCAACGCGTCTTCACTGACAGCGAGATTCGCCAGTGCCGGGGCAAGATCACACGCCTGGCCGGGCGTTTCGCGGTCAAAGAGGCCATCAGCAAAGCGCTGGGCACCGGTCTGCACGGCGTAGCCTGGCGCGAAATGGAGGTTGTACAACTGCGCAGCGGACGCCCCTCGGTGCGCCTGCACGGCAAAGCCCGCCAGCGTGCCGAACTACTCGGCCTGACCGCCTTCGATGTCAGCATTGCCGATCTGCAAGCCTTCTCCATCGCCATCGCCGTCGCCATCCAGGCGACTCCGCCAGCGGACGCCGCAGCTCTTCAACCCCAGGAATGAAGTGAACAGCGAGAGAGCGGTAGACAAAGCTGAGGAATGAAGAAGGACCATGAGTTACATGTCGGCGCTGTCCAACCAGATGGTCACCGGTCCTTCGTTGCGAAGCTGGACGCTCATGGTGGCGCCAAAGATGCCGCTGGCAACGGTCAGACCGTAGCTGGCGAGCGTGCTTTTGCATTGCTCATAAAGAGGAATGGCGAGCGCCGGAGGCGCGGCGCTGGTAAAGCCGGGACGGCGCCCCCGGCGGGTGTCGGCGTAGAGGGTGAATTGCGAAACGACCAGGATTTCTCCCTGAATATCCAGCAGGGAGCGATTCATTTTTCCCTCGTCGTCCTCGAAGATGCGCAACTGGACGATCTTATCCGCCAGCCATTTGACCTGCTTTTCGCTATCCCCCTGGCCGATGCCGAGCAGGACCATCAAGCCCTGGCCAATCTGGCCCACGACCTGTCCATCCACCGTCACGCTTGCCCAGCTAACCCTCTGCAACAGCGCTCTCATACGCGTTTTTTACACCTCGCTTTTCCTCTGATAGCTATTTTGCTATGCTAACCATGTTGTACGTGCATCCAAAAAGGGGAGATTTAGAGGGGCAGAACCAGGAGTAAGGCTGGATCGCTGCCTGCGCCCCAGTAGAGAGGAACTTCGCAAATATCCAGAAAGCCGACCGTGTGATAGAAAGCTCGTGTCGCGGCGTAGCCCTCTTCAGCCGGACCCTGGGTATCTCCTTCATAGGAAGGAGCCAGAGTAGCTACCAGCAAGAGGCGATATCCCTGGGCCTGCGTCTCCTGTCGCAGGCGCTCAATCAACTGCTTGCCGATGCCCTGTCCTCGCCATGCGGCATGAACCGCCATCCACGTGATTTCCAGCGTGGTGGCGTTATGGATCTGCACCGTCAAAAAGCCGACGACGCGACCACCCAGGGCCGCTACCCATCCCTCGCTTGTCCGCACCGCTTGCGCGCACGCCTCTCTTCCTGCCTCATACCCGAAGTGACGAGGCAGCGAAAGAATAATCTGGTCGCAGATGGGGGCATCCTCAATTGTGAGTGGGCGCACTTCCAGATGTGTACTGTGAGTGACAGACATCTCTCCCTCCATGAAGCTGGCATATCCTGCTCAGTATAGCATAGAGAGCCGGGCCAGCAAAGCCAGTTAATGACATGATGACATCATGAGTCCTCCCCCCTTTTTCTGAGGCGGCCTCAAGCGCTTGTTGCGCCCCGCCCCCCTCTTTTTGGACTCTGTTGACGAATGCGAGCATGAGTGGAATGGTAGAATGGAGGAAAAGAAAACCAGGGGAGCCTCAGAAAGGAGCCAACC
>DASZXF010000748.1:0-2402 GCA_035546055.1 Ktedonobacteraceae bacterium | reverse complement strand
CTTCCCCTTGACAGAACCAAATTGATCGTGTATGATAAGTATGCTTAACTTTAAGTTAGCATAACGTTAAGCATACTTATCATACATATAGATCTAGTAGACGGTCAAACTCCATGCGAAAAGTGCGCCGGCGGCGGCGCGGGAAGAGAGGAAAGACGGGGACACCCCGCTCCCCGGTAAAGGGCGGCAGCCCTCTGCACTCCCGCCTGACTGGCCTTGCGTTTAAACCTTGACCAATTACTAGATTCGGTTAAAAGCTCTATACGAGGAAGAAGGTGTTTCTATGGCGACAGAAGAGACGAAAAAGGCTGCCGGGAACTGGTATACGCGTTTGAATGGCTGGAATAACCATGTGATCGCTCGCCTGCTGAACTGGCTGGCCCTGGGCCTGGATGGACTGGCCAGGGCGGGACGCGGAGGCGTGCGGACGCGCATGGAGGGCGCGGCCAGATTTTGCCGCAACCTGGCGCGCTACATTGTGCAACCCGCGACCCTGAGTCTGATGGCCAGCCCCGACCTTCTCAAGCGGGCGCTGCTGGAGAGCGTGGGACTGACCATGCTGCTGACCCTGGCGGTGGTCTGGACGCTGCTCTCGGTCTATGGCTACCTGACTATAGCGGTGGTGCCGGTGACGCTGCTGGTTGTTGTCCTCTGCCTGGTTTTTACGCATTTGATCTACCTGCTGGCCCTGAGCAGCGATATCTATCAGCCGCATGAAGACGAGGCTCAGCGTTTGTTCGCCCGCCAGGCCAGCAGCATGACGCTGCGCGTGGTGGGCTGGCTCTTGATCGCCCTCTGCCTGGGACTGGCGCTGCTTCCCGGCTGGCGTACCTGGGTAGCTATCGATCTGGGGATACTGATTCTGCTGGCCAGAATGCTCTACCTGGCTCGCCTGGCACATCTGCGCTGGTCCGCCTTCGCTCTGCTGGATCTGCTTGAGGAGGCCAGTGAGCGCCAACCGCTGGCGGAAGAACAGTAGATGAGAAAGGATGGCCCTGTGGAGAAAAAAAGCTGGCGAGTCGCGAATTGTTTGCGGGAGTTGCGCCGGGAACACGGACTGACCCAGGAAAAACTGGCGGAGGATCTGGGCGTGACTCGCCATACCATTCTGGCGCTTGAAGTCGGGCGCTATGTGCCCTCAATTGAACTGGCTTTGCGGCTGGCCAGCTACTTTCGGCGTCCGCTGGAAAGCATTTTCTGGCTGGAAAACGCGGAAAACGAGCCGGCAGACGGGGAATAGAGCCTCCTCTATCCCCCGCGCCAGCTCAGCTAATCTTCCTCTTCCTGGTAGATCTGTTCCAGCGTTTGCGTGCGCGCGCGTTCAATGCGATTCATGCGCTTGGTAAACTGGGACACGGCGTAATCAAGCGTCTCCTGCATGGCGAACTGGTAGTCCGTTTGCTCCGCCGGCGCCTCACCGGAGGGGTCCTGGTAAGGCTCGCTGACCACGCCCAGCGCGTAGACGAGCAAACGGTTCATCTCCTTCTCGACAATTTCCCAGAGTTCGGGCTGCTGCGCGACCAGGCGCGAGATCAGATAGACGCCATAGGCGATGTGACGCGATTCGTCGCGTTTGAGCAGACCAATGCCCTGACGCAGCCCCGGCAGGACGTTATTCCGCTCCAGCATGTTGTAGTAACTGTAATAGCCCGTCTCGGCCAGCACACCCTCGACAATCATGTTATAGGTCACACTGGCCCGCACCTGCGCCTCCGGCGAGTGATCGGTCAGCAGAGCGTTCATGGCTTTCGGCAACTCTTCGTAGAACAGCGTGCGATAGCTGGCGGTATGGTAACGCGCCAGGTCGCCAGTCTCATGAGCCACCTCATCGAGAAAACGGCGGAAAAATTCGGTGTGCTTGGCCTCTTCCCAGAGGAAGGTGGTCAGGAACATCTCTTCTTCCAGCCGTTGCTCGCGTGCCATGGTCAGAATCAGCGGCAACAGATCAAGCGTCACCCCTTCTTCGCCGGACTGAAAAAGGGCCGTCAGACTGAGGATCGACTCGCGTTCCTGGTCGGTAAAGTCCTGCCAATCCCGCATGTCCTGCGAAAAATCGATGCCGCGCGGGTCCCAGACCCCCAGGCGCTTGGCCTTGTGATAGAGGCGCATCGGTAAAATATCGTGGCGCAATCCGCCTCCGCTGGTCGTGATGAATCGCTCATGTACAGGCACGGTCATGCTGGCTCACTTTGCCTTTCCAGGCGTTGGAAAACGCCGAATGAATGATATTCAGTACAGTCTAAGCTAACTATAAGCAGTTTTCAGCCAAAACGCAAGCGTTCAACAATAAGTCACCCCCTCTTGTGATCCCGTTGGGAACGTCGTGGTTGACTCCTCGTCGCTGCGCGACTCGCCCTGGTTTATCAGTCCTCCCCAATGTTCCCAGCACCGCAAGGCGCGTT
>DASZXF010000747.1:0-3229 GCA_035546055.1 Ktedonobacteraceae bacterium | reverse complement strand
GCAGACGAGATTTCTGTCCCGTTTTCACTCAAAAACTGCTTCCGCTGTACGTTTAGAAAGATGGCAGTAACCCTGCCAGAGAGCATAGAGAGCAGATGATACAACTCGCGGGCGTTTCGCGTGTGTTGTGTCTTGTATAATCAGCTTACATAAACGCTTGCCAAATTGACACAGGCTGATATAATGGGGAAGCGGCCTGTATTGATCGGTAGCCTGAACCGCATGCGCGAGAACACGGGAGAGCGGGGGAGTATTCTCGGCGGCGCGGCGTGAGGCTGGCCGGGCCGTGGGAGCATGCACGCTTTATCGCAGTATCCGCAATGGATGATCCCTTACGAGAAGGGAGGAAAAAGCCCGTGCGGCTCAGATCGCCCAGCGCCTCTCTCATGGTAGCAGACGGATCAAGATGGATGAACCGCGCTCTAGGAGTGAAATGGTGAGAGCAATGGAAGGCAACAAGATCACTTATCACCAGCAGGTCAGCTTCTGTGGCAAAGCTCGCTGTCGGCGTTGCCGCGAAGGCATAGGCCATGGCCCTTACTGGTATGCCTACCAGACAGTCAACGGGCGCACGGTGCGCACGTACATTGGCAAAAACGCTCCCGCCGCCGTTCTGGCGGCGCAGGGTGAACCTGGCGGAACGTCGCAGGAATTTGCCAATACGCTGCTACGCCTTCACGTGCTTGGCCAGTTTCGCCTGGAACAGCGCTGCGAGACTCCCGCGAACGATCCGCAACCAGCTCCGCGCGCTTCTACGCGTGGCGCGGCTCGCGGCAAGGGGAGCGCGGCCCAGGCAGCGCCATCACCCGCGCAGGTCCAGTGGGAACCCATCACCGACGCCTCTCTCCAACACCAGCGCGTGCGTTCTCTGTTAAGCTGCCTGGTGAGCAGTCCCGGGCGCAAACTGGCTCGCGAGCAGGTTATTTACACTCTCTGGCCTGATCTGGACCAGGAGACGGCTTCGCATCGCCTGGATCGCGCGGTCCACAGTCTGCGCCAGGCGTTCGAGCCGGGACGCAGCCGCCTCGCTGCCTCGCGCCTGCTGCTGACCGAGCACTCTACGCTGGCCCTGGCGGATCAAACGCAGTTCTGGGTAGACGCCGATGCCTTTGAAAATCTGATTACGAAGGCGCGCGGCGTGCAGGAGAGCGATCCGGGCCAGGCCGAGCAATTGCTGGAAGAGGCCATGCAGCTCTACGACGGCGATTTTCTGCCCGAAGAGGAGACTATCGAATGGGTGCAGAGCCGCCGCGAGTCGCTGCGCCGCGCCTGGATCAGTCTGCTGCTGGAACTGGCCGATCTGCGCATCACACGCGAGGCCATTCCCGGCGCGATTGATATTCTGGATCGCCTGCTGTCCGTGGACCCGGCGAACGAGGCGGCGGTACAACGTCTGATGGCGCTGCTGGCGCAGATGGGCAGACGCGGCGAGGCCATTCAGGCCTATCAGCGCTTCGCCACGGTTCTCAAACAGGATTACAAGATCGCGCCCCTGCCAGAGACGCGCACGCTCTATGAGAATGTCCTGCACGGGCGCTCGGTGCTGGCTCCCCGCGCACCCGGAGCAAACAACGCGCAGAGCGCGGGACGCGGCACGCTTCAGTCCAACGGCGCGCACGCCTCTGACGGCAGCGGCTATTCCTCAGCCAGCCTGCCCGCCGTTGTGCCTCCACATATGCAGATCGGGCGCACGCAGCAGAGTCCGCTGGTCGGGCGCGACGAAGAGATGGCTCGCCTGGATCAATTGCTTGATATCACCCAGCAATCGCGCGGCCTGAAGCTGGCCGGACAGAAAAAATCCTCGCTGCTCACGCCCATGGACCTCAACATCCCGCGCCGCCAGCAGTGCGTCATGCTGATGGGCGATGTCGGCATTGGCAAAACGCGCCTGGCGGAAGAGACGGCGCGTAAAGCCAAACGCCGCAACTGGGCCGTGGCCTGGTCCCGCGCCTACACCCAGGAGAGCAGCGTCCCCTACCGTCTGTGGACCGAAACGCTGCGCAAAGCCATGAGCCAGGGTTTATGGCAGCGCCAGGAAGTAACGAAGCGTCCGCTGATCTACCAGCCCCTGCGCTCGCTGTTGCCCGAACTGGCCGACCTCCTGCCGCCGGCGCTGCAACAGATGCCACCGCCGCCCGAACAGGAGCAACTGCGCCTCTGGGAGTCCACGCGCGCCCTGCTCAGCACCATCTGCGAAAACACCACTCTGCTCATCGTGCTCGACGACCTGCAATGGGCCGACAGCAGCAGTTGCGAACTGCTCACCTACCTGGTCCGCCAGATGCGCGGGATGCCGATCATGTTTCTCTGCACCTGCCGCGACACCGAACTGCCCGGCAACCATCCCCTGCGCGGTCTGCTCACCGACCTGCAGCGCGAGCAAGCCGTCGAGCAGATTCCCGTCAAGCCGCTGAGCGACACCGAAATCAGCCAGCTCATCGGCCATCTGCCCGAGCAGGTAGTCAAAAGCGTCTCCACGCGCGCCTCCGGCAACCCCTTCTTCGCCGAAGAACTGGCGCGCGGCATCACCACCAACGCCATCGATGTCACCTTCGACCCGGCCAATCCCAACCAGTTGCCCGACACCATCCAGGCCGTCCTCGACCTGCGCCTGGCGCGTATCAGCCAGGAATGCCAGCGCCTGCTCGAACGCGGAGCCGTCCTGGGAGGAGCCTTCCGCTTCGAGACCATCCGCGACATGGCCAGCGGGGGAGCGCTCGCCGACGAAGACCTGATCCTCGATCTCATCGAAGAGAGTCTGCAAGCCGGCATGCTCACCGAAGAAGGCAGCGGCATGAGCATCACCTATCACTTCTGGCACCCCCTGCTGCCCACGTATCTCTACGAGCGCCTCTCAGCCGCCCGCCGCGCCAGCCTGCACCGCAAAGCCGCGCAAGTCCTGCAAACCTTCTACGCCGGCAGAGAAGCCGAAGGAGCCGCCGAAATCGCCGAACACCTCCGCAACGGCGGCGCCACCCCCGCCCTCACCGCCCGCTTCGCCGAACTCGCCGCCGACCGCGCCTACTCCCTCTCCGCCTACCGCGACGTAGAAAAATACTACCGCATGGCCCTGGAATACATGGGAGCACTCACCCCCACCTCCTCACGCGAAGAAAAACTACATCACGCCCATATTTTAGAGCGCCTGGGCGAAAGCATGATGATCCTGGGCAAATTTGAGGATGCTCGGAAATTCTATGAAGAAGTTCTGGAATTAAGAAGTAAACAA
>DASZXF010000746.1:0-3095 GCA_035546055.1 Ktedonobacteraceae bacterium | reverse complement strand
TTACCTGGGCACAACCAGCGCTTGGGACCGCTTCAGAAAGATCAGATCCCGTTGGGAAGGTCGTGATTGACTCCTCAGCGCCTGCGGCAAAGCACCAGGACGAATGGCACAAGCGCCTGTTCCTTCTTATCAAAGGCGCTTGCGCCACTCAGAAATGCGCGCGTGGGCGCTTGAAAAATACTTTGACGGAAGGTCTACATTTCTTGACACGAACATGATACAATACTGCCATCGCAAGATCATAGAGACTGGTAAGTATTGCAACACCATGCTAGATATTATCACCACGCTGGCGGAAGCTTTCGGCGCACGGCAGAAACAACTTTATATGGTAGGCGGAACGGTGCGGGATGTGCTGCTCCATCGCGGCCAGTCTAACGATGCTGACCTGACGACGGATGCGCGCCCGGAGGAGATCAAGCAGATTGTGCTTCCTACGCAGCCCAATGCAATTGTGCTGGTTGGGGAGCGCTTCGGGACGGTCCGCCTGCATTATGGCAGCGATATTGTGGAGATTACGACGTTCCGCAGCGAACGCTATGATCCCGATTCGCGCAAGCCAGAGGTCTGTTTCGGTGACGATTTAATTGAAGACCTCCACCGCCGCGATTTTACGATTAACGCTATGGCCCGGCATCCACTGACCGGGCAGATTATTGACCCTTTTGGCGGCAAGGACGACCTCGCGGCAGGTTTGCTGCGCGCGGTGGGCGGAGAACCGGAGAAACGTTTTGCCGAAGATCCCCTGCGCCTGTTGCGCGCGGTACGCTTCGCGGCTCAGTTGAATTTTAAGATTGAGCCCGCGACGACGCACGCTATTCTCCAGCAGGCGGCGACCCTGCAGAAGATTTCACGCGAGCGCATTCGCGATGAGATGAATAAACTGCTGCTGTCGGACTATCCGGCTCTGGGCCTGGATCTGCTGGTTGAGCTACACCTGATGACCTGGATTATCCCGGAAGTCATGGAGCTGAAAGGGGTTGGCCAGCAGGCTACGCCGCGCGCCCACTCCAAGGATGTCTACGCGCATGTACTGCGCGTGGTCGAGCGCTCCTCGCCGGGTCTTTCCACGCGCTGGAGCGCGTTGCTCCACGACATCGCCAAGCCACGCACGCGCACAGTTGAGGACAACAAGGTGCATTTTTTTGGCCACGAAGAACTGGGCGCGTACATGGCTCGCGATATTCTCAAACGCCTGCACTTTGACCGCGACTTTATCGAGCATGTCTCGCGCGTGGTGCAGTTACATATGCGCGCCAACGCCTATACCTCCGATTGGACCGATGGCGCGGTGCGACGCCTGATGCTGGACAGCAGCGAGAGTCTGCTCACCCTGCTGGACCTCTCGCGGGCTGATATTACCAGCTATCGCGCCGACAAAATTTCCCGCGCTGCCGCGCGGGTGAGCGAGCTGGCCGAGCGTTGCCAGCGCCTCAAAGAAGAAGCTGAGCGCGTCCCCCTGAAGAGTCCGCTGGATGGCAAAGAACTCATGGAACTGTTCCAGCGTCCCCCCGGTCCCTGGCTGCGTCCGCTCAAGGAGCACCTGCTGGGCCTGGTGATCGATGGCGCTCTCTCGCCCGATGACAAAGAAGAGGCTGCCCGCATTGCCCGCGAGCTGGTCAACGCCGGGCAGGAGCAGAACGGACAGGCAGGCCAGGCGCGCAACGAGATTTCGTTGAAGGAGACGAGTCTGTGAGTATACTGCGGGACGAGATTGTGCGCTACCTGGATGACTATTTGCAGATCGCGGGTTTCCGCGATTACTGTCCGAATGGCCTGCAGGTCATTGGCCGGCCAGAAGTCGAACGGGTCGCCCTGGGCGTCAGCGCGAACCTTGAATGCTTTCGCCTGGCTGCGGAGAAACGTGCAGATATGCTGATTACGCATCACGGGTTATTCTGGGAAAACACGCCCCAGGTGGTCGGCGCGCGTCTCAAAGGGCGGCTCAAGATGCTCTTTGAGCATGACATCACCCTGCTGGGCTACCATCTGCCGCTGGACGCGCACCCGGTCGTGGGCAATAACGCCCTCTGGCTCAAAGAACTGGGCTTTGAGCTGGAAGGCATCACCCTGGGCATCGCGCGCGGCAAGCCCATCGGCGCGGTCGGCAATGCCCCCAAACGCCAGACCTTGCGTGAACTGACCGAAAAGGTCACGCAGATCGCCGGCGCGCCCCCGCGTGTCTATGCCTACGGTCCGCAAACCGTGCGCCGCCTGGGCGTCGTCACCGGCGGCGGCTACCACAACCTGCTGGACGCCATCGAACTCGGCTGCGACACCTTCATCACCGGCGAAACGGGCGAACCAACCGAGGGTATCGCACGCGAGGAAGGCGTCAATTTCATCGGCGTGGGGCATTATAACTCGGAAAAGCTCGGCGTGCTGGCTCTCGGCGAACTGCTGCGTGAGCGCTTCGGGGTCACAACCTTCTTCTGTGATGTGCCCAATCTGGTTTAAAATAGAGAAGCACGCATTCAATTACCAAGATGATACATTCAATGCTCGGAGGAAGAGAAGAGATGGTCAAAGCAAGTCGGTCCAGCTCACAGAAGGCTGACAACAACGAAACCCGGACCGGTAAGCAAGCACAGGAACAGTCAGCGAGCCAGCCCGTCAGCAGCCCCCTGACCGGAGGTACCCAGCGACCAACCGGCCAGAAAGGGGGCAAGCAGAGCGGCAAGAACCGCCGACCGCAGATTGGCGGTACGGCGGTCACGGGCGCGAAATCCACCCGCCCCAAAGAACTCTCCACCGCCACGCCGGCCAATCAGCAGGCGGAATACTACAACCGCGACACACGCCGGCGCATGGAGCACATGGGCACCGGTCCCTACAGCGACCGCGCCGCCCTCGATCCGCGCGAACGGCGCAAAAAGCGCAAAGAGCGTCTGCAAGAGCGCCAGAACCGCATCAAACAACTGGTCGATGCCAAAGGTCCCAGCCGGGATGTCAAACTGGGGCGCCGCAACACCTACTTCCTGATCGGCGCCGCGCTGCTCGTGATCCTCATCATTGTTCTCTTCGTTCTTATCCGTCATCCATTTTAAATAAGAATCATCTGCCCCAGGAGAGAAGCGAGCGGTGCGGCGGGAGTG
>DASZXF010000745.1:0-2545 GCA_035546055.1 Ktedonobacteraceae bacterium | reverse complement strand
GGCGAACTGGCCCGGCGCTTCGAGATTTCCAGGCGCACGGTGCTGCGTGATATTCAGGCGCTGGGCGAGATGGGTATTCCTGTCACAAGCGATATGGGAGCCTCCGGGGGCTACATGCTGCCCCCGGATTACTCGTTGCCTCCGCTGGCTCTGACACAAAATGAGGCGCTGCTGCTGCTCCTGGCGCTGAGCAGCGTGGAAAAATTGAGCGAAACGCCTTTCAAGCAAGAGCGTGAGTCGCTCCTGGCCAAGATCCAGACCTTGCTGCCCCGCAGCGAAACGACGCGCCTGGCTCAGCTCAAACAAAAGCTGGCCCTGGAGGTGCCCTCTCAGCCCTATCCCACGCCCTTTCTTGAACGCCTGTTGGAAAGTGCCCGCGAGCAGCGCTGGATCGCCGCGACCTACCGCTCGGAGCGAGGAACATCGGAACAGACCTTGCTGCCGCTGCGCCTGCGCAGCGAAGCGGGTCTCTGGTACTGCGAAGCCTTCTCTGTTGAACATGAGGAGACGCGCGTCTACCGGGTTGACCGCTTCCTGGCAGTCAAGGGCACGCTGGCGCCGGAGCAGGTGGAGCAGCCCGCCACGGATATTCTGCATGTCGATCCCGCCTTTCCAGAGGTACGCGTTCATCTAACGGCGCGCGGGGTGCTGCGCCTGGCCCGCGAGCCTTACCTGGCCCGCCGTTTGCAAGCGAGCGAAGGGGGAGAAGGTCTGCTCAGCCTGCACCTGCGCCCCGATGAATACGATTGGCTGATGCGCGTGTTGCTGAGTCTGGGCACTGATGCGCGCGTCCAGGCGCCTGAAAGTCTGCGCCTGTGCATGCGTCAGACAATTCAAAATCTGGCTGACTCTTACGACGAAGTGTGACATAGGGGTGTCGCAGTTCTCTGAGTATACTTCCTTCTGTAAAGAGTTCCGGCCTGTAAAGGCAGGCCAGCAGCCTGCGACGCAGCCGGAGAGCAGAAAGGAAGATATCTGATCATGGCAAACCATCCCATCGCACATATTGAAATTCCCACCGCCAACGTCGGAGCATCCGGGGCGTTTTATCACGATGTTTTCGGCTGGCAGCTTGAAACCAATCGAGAACACAATTATACCATCTTCCACGCCCAGGGCGGTCTGCGGGGCGGCTTCGCCGGGCCGACGGAACCCACCTATGAACAGGGCAAGCTGCTGATCTACCTGACCTGCGACGACATCGAGGGTACCCTGGCGACCATTGAAGCCCACGGCGGCAAAACCATTCTGCCGCAAACAGAAATCCCCCATGTCGGCTGGTGGGCCATTTTCGCCGATCCAGCAGGCAATCATCTCGGCCTGTACAAAATCGCTCGCCCGGCACCTTCGCAGGCATTGTAGAAGCGCGGAAGGATGGTCCGGCCAGGTATGGCTGCGGGCGGCCAGACCATCCTTCCGCACTTCCCAAATGCCTATCTATCAATAGCCGAGATCGCGCTGGACCTGGTTGAAGAGGGCTTCTCCGGCGAGGTAGCGCTGGAGATTGGCGCAGAAGAGTTCGACCAGGCGATCATCATAGTAGGCGCTCATGCCGGAAATATGGGGGGTGAGCAGCAGGTTGTCGAGTCCCCAGAGCGGACTGGAGGCGGGCAGCGGCTCAGGTTCGGTGACATCCAGGGCGGCTCCCCCGATGCTGCGCGTTTGCAGAGCAGCGAGCAGGGCGTCGGGATCGACCAGGGAGCCACGCCCGATGTTGACGAGAAAGGCATGGCGGCGCATCAGGGCCAGTTCGGCCTGACCGATCAGGTGACGTGTCTGCGCGCTGAGCGGCAGGGCAAGCACAAGCATATCGCATGCGGGCAGTAGCTCGGGGAGTTCACTGAGGTCATAGAAGCGCTCAGGAAGCACGCCTGCGGGATCGCCGGTACCGGGCGGGGTCCAGCCGTCAAAGGCAGATGGACGCCCGGCGCGCTTCGTAGCCAGCACGCGCACCCCGAAAGCCGAGGCCAGCCGGGCCACCTCGCGTCCGATGGCGCCGTATCCCAGAATGCCAAGCGTTTTGCCGCGCAGCTCCCTGGTGGCAAGCGAGCGCTTTTCAATCATCGCAGGCCAGTAGGCCTCACGCTGGAAACGCGCGGCCTGCGGGAAACGGTGCGCGTAACTGAGCAGCATCCCCAGGACATATTCGGCAATCTGTACGGCGTGAATGCCGCTGGCGTTGGTGAGCGTGATGTCGCTCTGCCAGACTGGCGTGTTATAGAGTTGCTCGACTCCCGCGCTGTTGAGCTGCACCCAGCGCAGACCTGGCGCCAGTTCCAGGCCAAAGGGCGCGTTATGGGCATAAAGCACTTCCGTTTCAGGCGTCAGCACAGAGGCAAACTCCTGCGAACCGGGTGAGTGCGTCTGATCCATGGCCAGGGTGCGCTGACTGACGACCAGGCGGGGCGAAACGGCGCGAATGCGCTCCAGGTGGCGCTCGCTCAAATTGAGAACCGAGAGAACATGCACTGATTGAGTATTCATAGCGTCTGCTTGCTTTATCTCCTGCTCTAAGCTTTTTTCTCCCCCATTATATCTCTTCGCG
>DASZXF010000744.1:0-8252 GCA_035546055.1 Ktedonobacteraceae bacterium | reverse complement strand
AGATAAGTATCTTCAAGAAGCGATTATGACCTTCAACAATATTGGTATGCGTTTAGACTATGCTCGGACATTACAAATTTATAGCATAACATTAGCCAATAGTTCTCAAAATGCTGATATTCGCAAAAAAGCTTTTATTTGCTTAAAACAAGCTAAAGAGATTTTTCAAGATTGTCACGCGACCCTCGATCAAGAGAATGCTGAGCATCTATTAGCTTCGTTTAGAGACGGTATTTTTTCGGAAGTCACAGGCGCTCATAAGCACAATAGACAGGCGCGTTAATCAGGAATATTCCCTCCATCTCAATTTTTTGAGATGTCTGTCTTATACTGCGCGCTTCCTCCCCTGCACAGCTAACTCGGCACCGCAATTCACACGCCCTCTGAAATCATGGCATTCACATCAGCAAAGCTGAGAAAAAAACGCCACATCCTTGCCCCTCAAACAAGTATACTTTCGGCAGAGAAAGGAAATGGAGGTTGTGCCGATACAACCCCAAGAGACCGAAAGGAGCACCCTGCATGTTGACCCTGAGCCGTAAACAGATGACCATCCTCTTCCTCGTACTCGTATCTTTCATTGTTGTCCTGGCTGCCTCGATGATGATCCTGCACGCTGTCAATCCCAGCATGTGGCAGCACGTTGATGGCCTTCTGCCTAACATTTTGTCGCATTACTAATTTTTCATCCTGGTCAGATACACTCTGACCCCTTCCAGAGTGCTCCGCAGCCATGGGGGAACACACAACAACGGTGTTGTTTATGTAGCGTGTGACGAGACTTTACGCCGGTTTCGCAGCCTGGCGAAAGCCGGGTGTGCGGAAGGCCTGGCACTATGAAAGGATCGTGAGTTATGTCCCATTTTGATTAGCATTGTGAACAGAGACGCCCGTCACCCAATGGTGGCGGGTGTTTCGCTTTGTTGGCGTCCTTGTTTCACAGGATTGTCAAACGCAGTATGCCCGGACCTCAGATGTAGCGCGGCCTACAGTTTCCAGATTTTAAGGTTGCTATAGGCGACATCTGTGCTGCCGGTCTCGGCGGAGGCGATGAGACCGAACTGGCCGCCTGTGTAGGTTTCACTGGAAAAGGTAAGAATCTGCGCCTGGTTGATAGAAACCGCAATCCAGCCTCTCCGATCTGTGACAGCGATGGTATTCGTCTGCTGAGGACCGGCGCGAAAAACTGATGCGACTTTGCTGAGATCGAGATACACCAGAACCTGGGAGACGCCATTTTCGACGCTCAGCAGGTTTATTTTGCCGACGCTACTTATGGAGAGGACATAGTAGTTATTGGCCTGGGGAGCTTTGTGAAAGATCAGGCCGCCGCTGCCATTATCCGCGATGGTCATCTGAACCTGGAGGGAGAAATCGCCTATGCTGACCGCTGTCGCCAGGCAGGAGGTCATCCGCGCCGAATCCGCGAGAACGTGGTAAGCGCCGCCGGAAAAAACACACTGCTCGCCACCGGTCCAGCCAAATGTGCTGTCCTGGCTGGCGTCGGCAAGCGAATCGCTGAGCCAGGGACTCCGCGTACTGAATGGGAAGGTCGAGGACTCCGCTGTGACCGTTGTGCCGGTCGACGAGTTCAACGTTGAATGGCCATTGTAGGTGGTCGCGCCCAGCAGTACACCGCTCACGGTAATCAGAATGGCCAGAATGGCGGCCATCAGCGTTGTATCGCGTCCACGCCTGTGCGGAATGGAGAGATCAGGTCTCGGCAATGGCAGCGTGTCTGCCGCTGATTGCGTGGGATCTTTGCTCGTCAGGCGGGAAAAATGGACCGAGGACTCGCCGCTCGTTTCTGGCCAGGCGGCCTTAAAAGACGAATAGGAGAGGCCTTTGCTCTGAGCCCGGGCAGGAGAAGCCTGCAGGCCCGGCGCTTCGGCATGAGTATCTTCCTGCGCGGGATGCTCGGACGCGCTTCGGGCCGGCTCAACGCTGGCGGATTGATCGTTTTCAGCAAACTGACTCATCAGGCTGTCTCCCTGGCCGCCGCTCCTCGCGCGCAACCATGACACGAACGGAGCGCCGGAAACGCAGGTCGGGATGCTCTCTCTTGCCCGCACAACACGCGTAACTCTGCACAAGGTTTGTCGCTCCATTCCTCATTTGAATAAAACCTTCGTGCTGCGTCAGTATAGCATATTTTGAAATTTTATGGTATACTGGCGCCGCCAATAGAGCAAAAAAGTGAGATCATCACATCTGGAGCAATGCAATGCAGCAACAAGAAGAGGCCATAAAGCCTGCGCCAGAGCCGGCTGCGCCTGCACAACGCGGACCTTTCCCCTGGACGCGGATGATGATTATGCTGGCTATCGCTGTGATCCTGATCGCGCTCTCGCTGGCCATCTGGATCAGTGGCGGCCTTGTGCTGACCTGGAGCACCATCGCTCCACTTGTCATCGGCCTGATTGTGGCCCTTATTCCCTTTGTGCAGTGGCTTTTCCCGCTCAGCCCGGTAGCCTGGCCCGCGCGCGATCCTCAGCCGCAGCCAGACGACCCGCAGCCTTCTCCCGCTCCGCCACCTGTGGCAGGCGATCTCTTTCACTTCGATGAGATTCATCTGCCTTCGCCCGCTGAGTTCTTCGGCAGGGAATATGAGCGCAGCACTCTGCTCACACGCATTGCCGCGCGCAGTTCCACAGCGATTGTCGGCGAATATCGCATCGGCAAGTCCTGGCTGATTCAATACCTGATGCAAAGTCTGCCCACCCATCCGCAACTGGGCCAGCGGGTTCGCATTGGCCGACTGAGCGCTACCCATCCGCAGAGTCAGACCCTGGCCGGCTTTGTCAAACGCGCGCTGGAGGAACTGAATGTACCGATCTCTCACACCAGTTCTCGCGAAACACCGCTGCAACACCTGGCCGCTTCAGTGAGCGATCTGAAAAAGCTGAATATCATTCCGGTACTCTGCATCGATGAATTCGCAGGCTTAATCGGCAAACCCGACTTTGGCAAGGACTTCATTACCGGCCTGCGCGCTATCGCGGAGGACGACGGGCTGGTGTTGATCACCGCCAGCCGCCATCCTCTGCACGAGATTATTCACCATCTGACCGGCGATACCAGCCCGCTGTTTAATATCATGCAGGAACTGCCGCTGAAGGGCTTTAATGAGCAGGAGGCCAGGCACTTCATCGCATATAAGGGCCGGCTGGCCGGATTTCGTCAGGAGGAGTTGCTGCTCTTCCTGGCCAGCGCGGCTCTACCGCTGCCGGATGGCAGCCAGAGCTGGCCGCCGCTGCGCCTGCAACTGGTAGGTCAGCTCCTCCTGGCGGACCGGCAGCGCAAGGAATCGCTGGCCTATGCGCCCAAAGATCCCGCCTACCAGCAAGACTTTTTGCGGCGCGTCGAAGAGGCATATCAGGCCGTGGTGAATCAGTCATGAGGGCCATCGGACGAGCCTGGCGTTTCTGGCTGGGAGAACCGCTGACCTGGATCTTCTTCGCCTTTGCCTTCCCCAAACAGCTCGAAGAGATGCTCTCACCGCAGGAACTCGCTTTTGAGCCTGAACAGCTCTTTTCCGCCGAGGGCAGCACAGAAACAGGCATGGTCTTTGAGACGAAGCGCCAGCGCCATGTGCTGGCACGCCTGATCCTGCCGGCGCTGCTGACCGGCTACCTCCTGGCACTGCTCTGTCAGTTGTTGTTGCTGCTGCTCAAACGGGACGCGGAGAGCATCCTTAATCTGAACATCAATGCTGGTCTGGCCGTGGCATCCGGCGTGGTGATTGGCCTGCTTTTCGCGCTGGTCTTCAAGCTGCGCGCCGGACTGGTGAGCTATATCCTCTCGCTGCTCAGCTTTAGCCTGGCGGTTGGCATGGCTAACGGGCAAAACAACCATGATACGCTGATCGGACTGATCGAATTTATGCTGATCCTGGGCCTCTCCGGCGCCTTCGTTTACGGATTGGCCGCCAACCCGGCGGACGGCGAGATCTCTTTTCAGCGTTCGCCGCTGCTCATTCGGCTCTCCGGCATGGCCTGCATGCTTTTGCTGCTCCTCCTCTTCGGCCTGGTCGCTCTTCTTAACGCACGCGGTATTCTGCACAGTCCTGAACTCCAGGCCGTCACGACTCCCGCCTCGGCGCTGGTGCTGCTCTCAACCTGCATCTGCTCTCTGCTGCTGGGCTTCCTGCGCCTGCCCTTCTACCTGGTCAGCGCGCCATCAACCATCCAGGCATATCGGCACAGCCGCAAACAGCGCGAGCAGGTCTTTGAGCACCTTCACCACTCGGCGCTCTACTGGGATGAGCATACCTCGCTGCCACTGCCGTTTCTCAAGGATCTGCTGCTGCTGGCCTACGATGTCTCGCCCGAAAAGGCGCTGACGGAGATCGCCTTCATCACCGCGCAGCGCCCGCGCCAGATGGGCGTGGCTCGCGCTGCTCTACTGGAAATCGCTCTGAGCGACCTGGAGACGCGCATCACCCTGGAGCAGATCGCCGAAGCCAGGAGACAGCTCGATACGCTCTTTTCAGCGGATATCAAATTGACCGCTCCGAATCTGGCCAGGGTGCTCAGTAATCTGAACGATGTCAGCCGCGATGCCACGCGCGTGCTCTCGCCCATCGGTCTGTCGGGAAAGCGCAAGGCGCTGGACGACCTGTTTACCAATCTCCTGAAGATCAAGCCGCGAGCTGCCTTTCCCAGTCAGCGACTCAACGCACGCCTGGCCAGGGTGGTCAATATCTGGCATGCCGTGGGCAAGTTTGAGCAGGAGCGCCTCTCGCGCCAGGCTCAGGAGGTGGGCAATCTGGATAATCCCTACAAACCCGGTCAGGTGCTCTCGCCCAGGGATTCGCTGTTCGTAGGCCGCCATCATCTCGCGCAAGAACTGGAGGGAGCGCTGGGCATGAGCGGGCGCTGCCCGGCCTTCCTGCTGAACAGCGAGCGACGCATGGGCAAAACCAGCGCCCTCCAGCAGTTGCCCTACCTGCTCGGCTCGTCCTATATCTCGGTCTTCTACAATTTGCAGCAGCCGAGTATTTACGCCGGAACCGCGACCTTCCTGGGCTTTCTGGCCGATGGCATCACGCGCGAAATGAAGGCCAGAGCCTTGAAAATCGGCTCTCTGAGCTACAGCGCTCTGCGTCTTCAACCCGGTGACGCCTATATGTACCGGGCCTTTGAGAACTGGCTGGATCACATCGAAGAGGTTCTGCGCCAGGAGGATCGCATGCTGCTGCTAACCTTCGACGAGTTTGAAGCCCTGGAGGAGATCGAGCGCGCCAGCTATATGGATGTCCAGCAGTTGCTCAACTGGATGCGCAGCATCATCCAGTTTCGCTCACGCGTCGTGCTGCTCTTCAGCGGCGTCAAGACCTTTACCGAGATGGGGCAGGAGGGCAAGCTAGACTGGGCCGGGTCTTTTATCAATGTGCAAATGCTGCGCATCTCGTTTCTCAAAGCGGACGAAGCACGCCAGCTCATTCTGCATCCCACGGCTGAATATCCCGGCCCGGCGATTTTCCCGCCGCCGGTCGTGGAGGCGATTATCAGCGAAACAGGCTGCCATCCTTTTCTGCTCCAGGCCACCTGTTCCACGCTGATCACGCTGCTCAATGTGCAGCGCCAGGAAACGGCTACGCTGGAAGATGTGGAGCAGGCCATTGACCGCGTGCTGGAAGAATGGCACGCACATTTCGCCCACCTCTGGCAGCGCACCAGCCAGGAGCAACGCGCCTGCCTCTATACCCTGCTCGACCATGCCCAGGCCAGCGATGAACAGATCGCGGCTCTGGGCCAGTTGAACGAGAGGATCACCCGCCGCGCCCTACGCCACCTGCACCGACGCGACCTCATTCTGCGCAATCCCAATGGCACCTACAGCATCGCTGTCCCCATGTTTCAGCGCTGGCTGGAGCATCACGGCTGAGCCTTGCGAACCCTATCTATGCGCCGCGCGGTGAAGCAAATCCCAGAAACCGGCATCGCCAAGCAGCGTCTGACCTGTAGCCAGGCCCGGCGATGGCTGGATCAATTTGCAACTGCCCTCATAGACGCTGAGGGTCATGACGGGCAAACCCCATTGCGTGAAGTCCAGGGTGTACCATTTCGCGGTTCCTTTGACCTTATCCTCGTCTGAAGGACAGTCCGGCGCCACGGGGGCGGACTTCAAGGTGAAGATGCTGGCATAAAGCTGCCGCATCAGTTGCGCATCAGTCACCGGTCCGTGGCCGCTGGTGTCGCCGGCATTGAGGGTCTGTTGCAACTCGTCAGGCTGCGCGGGCGCGAAGGTCGTCGCGGCCAGAGTCTGAGAGAAAAGCTGCTTGAACTGATCCGTGAGCCTGTACACCCCACCGCGCGATTGGTAGTTACCGCTCAGGGTGATTGTCTGGCACTGCTGGCTGATCACAGCCGGAATAGCCTGATCGCTGGCCTGAAAGATCATGCGGTACTCAGGATACTGAGGATCATTGCAGTTCTCCGCCTGAGTCCGGGGCAAAGACACCAGCGCGCTGTAGAGATGCTGCGCGCTGGCCGCGTCGGTCAGATGCGCGGTCTGCACCGGCTGATTCCCCGGCAGCGTATGCTGAATGGCCAGCGCTTTCACCGTGGCCGGAGGCGTGGCCGCGTAAATCACCTGGTCGAGTTGCGCCCAGAAGGCCTGTGAGGCCCGGCGCTCCTGCGCTTCCCCTGAAATAGCCACCGGTCCGCATCCCTCGCGCTTCGCCACCGCCTGCACCAGCTTTTGCGTCCCCGTGAAAAAAGTCAGAGTATAATGCGGCCCAAGGTCAGCAGTACAGGCCGTATTTCCAGGCATGGCAGGGAGCGCGAATAAAGTCCGGTAGAATTGCTGAACCTGGGCGGGAGTGCGCAAAGTAAGCTGAGGCGGATTGCCGGTCATATCCACGCGTTGAATCTCGATCTGAACGCGATCAGGCAAATTACCATTCATGGTCGGTAGTGGCTGAGCTCCAGAGAGATTGGAACCACAGCCGCTCAAAGCGTAAATCAGCGCCACCAGCGCCACCAGCGAAGCCAGCGCACGCGTATATTGCAAAAACATCGGAGCCTCCTCGCATTCTTCCTGAGAATGCACCTGCTATCTTATCTGCAAAAGAAACGTTTCCCACCGACGATTGGTTCCCGCCAGCGCAGACCAGGCCTCCCTGTTTACTACTATACAGGTGTCCTGGGTACATTGCAGCCTGACAGGCCAGCCGTTATAATAGAAGCAATAAACTGTACGGTAGAGGAAAAAGCCGTACATTGTCATCCATAAAGCAAGGAACCCGTTTTTATGCCAACTCCTTCTCGTCCACATGGAGAGCACCCAAACACCTACTTCGTTGAAGAACGCTTCAGTAAAGAAGAATATAATCGTCTGATGATTCAAGAGCAAATGGTTACGAAAGGTATGGGCGGCGTGCTGCCGGAACAGCCAGACCCCACTATCTTCGGAAGCGTCCTCGACATAGCCTGCGGACCTGGTATCTGGCTCATCTCAGCCGCGCAAACCTACCCCAATCTGACAGAATTGATAGGTATCGACATAAATGCGCGCCTGCTGGCCAATGCGCGCCAGCACGCCACGGAGCAGGGAGTCGCTGAGCGTGTGCGCTTTTTGAACATGGACGCCCTGGGTCAGCTTACATTTCCCGACCATCATTTCGATCTGGTCAATCAGCGCTCAGCCACCAGTTTTCTGCGCACCTGGGACTGGCCTCACCTGTTCAGCGAGATGCAGCGTATCACGCGCGTCGGCGGTATTGTGCGCCTGACTGAACCCTACGTGCTACCCGATAGCAACAGCCCGGCTTTCAATCGTTCCATCGACCTTCTCACCGAAGCGTTCTATCAATCGGGGCACCTCTTCAGCCCTACCAAAAATTCCGTCTCAGACCGCCTGCCTGATATGATGAGTCGCTACGGCTTTTTAAATGTTCAGACACGCGATTATACGGTCGAGTATCGCGCCGGTACCCCGGAGGGAAAGCTGGCCCTGGAAAACACTCGCATCGGGATGCGTACAAGCCTGCCCTTCATCCGCAAATGGACGCATCTGCCCAATGACTATGAAGAACTGAGCCAGCAAGCACTGGCTGATATGGAGCAACCCGGCTTCGTGGCCACCTGGCTTATCCGCACCGTCTGGGCCACCGTTCCCATTAGCGCGCCCACATTTTCCCAGGCATAAAAGCAGAGAGAGGGAGAAACGCGCGTACCAGCTTGTCACGGCCAGCGGTCGCGACAAACTGGTCCGCGCGTTTCTCTCCTACACGCTTCTAAAAACAA
>DASZXF010000743.1:0-6256 GCA_035546055.1 Ktedonobacteraceae bacterium | reverse complement strand
GGCCCAACCGGCCACCTCCTCCCAAAGCACCAGGGCGAGTCGCGCAGCGACGAGGAGTCAACCACGACCTTCCCAACGGGATCACATCAGGGTGCGGCCTGTGATTTTCAGTGGCCACAGGGACACTGGTCTATTCCTTTTTGCATCCCCCAAAACGGTTGTTTCTGTCTCAGGAGAGATTAATCTCTACCATCTTTCGCGTCCAGACAAAGAGAGGGCGAGAAAGATGGCATTCTCAGCTTTCTTTCAGGAAGTTCACAGCGCCGGTTCATACATAAGTGATACTGTTAGAACGTGGTGAGAAAGAATGTAGTGGTGTGGAGTAAAGGCAACCCTCATGGGACAGGCACGCAGGCGGTCCCACACCAGCTCTGGTGAGATGTGCCCGGTAACAACACGGAAGTACTGGAACTCGGTTATCATCTAGTTTGGAGGGACAAGAATATGGGCGATTCGTTTCAGCTTGAAACGTATAGCAGCAATGAGAACTATACGGCAGGAATGTGTTATACTCCCCATGATATTACCAGGGGTGGTCTTGAAGGACTACCTGTCTCATTCTCCACAGGAGCCCATCTGATGAAAGCGCATATTTTGGTCGTAGACGATGATCCGCGCATCACAGATCTTTTGCGGCGCATTTTTGCTTATGAGGGCTATACCGTGGCCGTGGCCGCCAGCGGCGAGGAGGCGCTGAAACGCACGCTGGAGCGGCCTCCTGATCTGATTGTGCTGGATTTAATGCTACCGGGCCTGGATGGTCTGGAGGTGGTGCGGCGCTTGCGCCTGGCGGAAGATCAGGTGCCTGTGCTGATGCTGACGGCACGCGATTCAGTAAGTGATCGCGTGAAGGGACTGGACGCGGGCGCGGATGATTATCTGGTCAAGCCGTTCGCGCCAGAGGAGTTGATCGCGCGGGTGAAGGCTATGCTGCGGCGCAATCAGCCGGAGCGGCAGGAGGTGCTACGCTATGCAGACCTGGACCTGGATACCGGCACACGCCTGGCCCATCGCGGCGAGCGCGAGATTGAGCTTTCTCCCACGGAATACGAACTGCTGGCCCTCTTCTTGCGCCGTCCTCGCCAGGTCTTGACGCGAGATGTGATAATGGATAGAGTCTGGGGTCTGGATTTTGAAGGCTCCTCAAACGTTCTGGAAGTGTATATCGGCTATTTGCGCAATAAACTGGAGGCGGATAATAAGCCTCGTTTGATTCATACCGTGCGCGGAATAGGTTATGTCCTTAAAGAATAGCGCCCATCGCCTGAGTCACCTTGTGCGCCTGATACCCGCCCTCGTAACCAGGCGGTCTGCGTACTCGCTACGAGTACGCTTGATGGTCTGGTATGGGGGGCTCCTGGTATTGGGTCTGACCTGCTTTTCCCTCCTGGTTCTACTGCTGGCCTCCAATGCTATTTATAAGAACGTCCAGAGCGCGATTGACGACGTGACCAGCGTGGCCTCGAAGAATATTTCCCGTTCCCTGACAACCCGCTCTCCCTACTGGCCCGATCACCTGATTCTGGAAAGTCTTGACAACTACCGCAGTCCGGGCATTACGGTCGAAGTCTTCGATCACCAGGGACAGATGATCTATAACTCTGATGCCCAGAGCGTTCTGGCCCTGGATACGACGCAGCAGCAGAAGCTCCAGCACAATACAAACGCGGTCTGGTATAATGCCAGCGTTGACAGTGACCAGGCGCTGGTGGAGATTTCGGCGATTTACCCGCCAGGACACGTGGCCGCGCAGAAGACCAGCGGCGAGATGATCGGCGTCTTGCTGGTCGCCAAGTCGCTGCACGATGTCAACGCCACCCTGACTTCGCTCCAGGGCTTGCTGGCGCTGACGGGCGTGATTATGCTGGTGCTGTTCCTCTGGTGCGGCTGGGCCGTCGTCGGCTACGCGCTGCGTCCTCTCTCTGATCTGATCAGAATGGCCAGTTCGATTGCCACCGAAACCGCGCGCGGCAAGCGGGTCAGCCATCTCACGCAGCGCGTCGAGCGCCCTGAAGGGGTGGATGAAATGGCTCAGGTGGTGGACGCGTTTAATGAAATGCTCAACTCGATTGAAAGCTCAACCGCCAGCCAGCGCCGTTTTGTCGCCGATGCCTCGCATGAGCTGCGCGCTCCGCTGACCACCATTCAGGGCAATCTGGCCTTCCTGATCCGCTACATCGACGACATTCCCCCCGCCGAGCGGCGCACCATGCTGGCCGATGCCCACGGCGAAACCCTGCGCCTGGCCAGCCTGGTCGATGAACTGCTCCTGCTGGCCCGCGCCGATGCCAGCATGGGTCAGCCCGTCAATCCTTCCCAGCCAGCGCCAGTCGTCGAACTGGATCGCACCCTGCTTCGTCTGGTCAGACAGGTACGCCGGCGCCTGGAAATTGAGGGCACCGCGCTCAAAATCGAAATCGGCGGCATTGAGCCTGTGCGCGTGCGCGGTGATGAAGAGAACATGCGCCGCATCATGATCATTTTGCTTGATAACGCCATCAAATATACACGTCCCGAAGAGGGCAAGGGCGAGGGCAGAATCACCGTCGCCCTCCAGCGCCTCGGCAAACAGGCCGTCTTGCGGGTCAGCGACACCGGCATCGGCATCGAACCCAAAGACCTGCCGCACATCTTCGAGCGTTTTTACCGCGCCGACCTGGCCCGCTCGCGCGAAGGCACCGGCCTGGGCCTGGCCATCGCTCAAACGCTGGTCGAGCAACTCAACGGACGCCTCACCGCCGACAGCACACCCGGCGAGGGCAGCACCTTCCGCGTCTATCTCCCCCTGGTCTGACGCAAGTAATTTCTTGCTCCCGCTCACACCCGAATTGAGAACATTTACTTCTTTTATGCATTGGTATAATTGCTTACAAACTCTCATTGGTCTGCGGCGTATATAACACATATGGAAACACTCTGGTTATGGATTGGCTTTAACGCGCTGGTCATCGGTTTGCTGGTGCTGGATCTTGGCGTCTTTCACCGCAAATCGCACGCGGTATCGGTGAAAGAGGCGGCGATCTGGAGCATGGTCTGGATTGGCCTGGCCTTACTTTTCAATGCCTGCATTTACCTGTTGCGCGGACCTGATGACGCGCTCCAGTTTCTCACGGGCTATCTGATCGAGAAATCGCTGAGCGTCGATAACATCTTCATTTTCGTGCTCATTTTTACCTCGTTGAGTGTACCGGCTGCGTATCAGCACCGGGTACTCTTCTGGGGCGTGCTGGGCGCGCTGGTCATGCGCGGTCTGTTGATTCTGGCCGGAACCGCGCTGCTCGAAACATTTGACTGGATCTTTTACATCTTCGGCGCATTTCTGGTCATTACAGGCGTGCGCATGGTTCTACAGAAAGAGAAGGAGGTGCAGCCGGAGAAAAATCCCGCTCTGCGCCTGGTGCGGCGCCTGGTGCCCGTCACCGAGACATATGAAAAAGAGCGCTTTTTTGTGCGCCAGGCTGGCAAGCTCATGGTGACGCCTCTCTTTCTCACCCTGGTCGTCATCGAAGTCACGGATCTGGTCTTCGCGGTCGACTCCATCCCGGCCATTTTCGCGGTGACGCGCGATCCTTTCCTCGTCTACACCTCGAACGTCTTTGCCATTCTTGGTCTGCGCTCGCTGTACTTCGTGTTCGCGGGCATCGTGGAAAAATTTTACTATCTCAAAATTGCCCTGGCGATCATCCTGGTTTCCGTCGGGGCCAAAATGCTGATTGCCGAGTGGTATCACGTGCCCTCCTGGCTCTCGCTGGTCGTCATTGTCGTCGTGCTGGGCGTGGCCCTGCTCGCCTCGTTTATCCGCGCCCGCCGCGAAGCGCGAACACGCCCGCATTGATAGGACTTTTTCCCAGGAGGAAACAGAACGCGGACGAATTACGTTGTCAAAATTCAAGCCAGCACACGTGTAAACGTCTCATGCAAACGAAAGGAGCAGAACATGAGCTACCAGTACGTCATTTACGAGAAAAAGGGACATATCGCTTACGTGACTATCAATCGCCCGGAAGTCATGAACGCCCTGCACTATGCCGCGAACGTTGAACTGGACGAGATTTTCACTGATTTTAAGCAGGACGACGAGATGTGGGTGGCGATCATCACCGGCGCGGGCGAGCGGGCCTTTTCGGCGGGCAACGATCTCAAGGCCACCGCCGAGGACACGGCGAAGGGCGAGAGCTTCGTTGGCGCGAAGCCGGTTCCCTTCGGCGGCATCACCATGGGCTACAATTGTCCCAAGCCCCTGATCGCGGCGGTCAACGGGGTTGCTATGGGCGGTGGTTTTGAAATCGCCCTGGCCTGTGACCTGATTATCGCCGCCGAACACGCCCGCTTCGCTCTGCCGGAGCCGCGCGTGGGGCTGATCGCCGCGGCAGGCGGTGTGCATCGTTTGCCGCAGCAAATTCCGCTCAAGCAGGCCATGGGCATGTTGCTCACCGGCAGAACCATCAACGCGCAGGAGGCGTATCGCATGGGCCTGGTCAATGAAGTGGTGCCGGGCGCTGAACTGCTGGCGGCGGCTGAGCGCTGGGCCGGGCAGATTCTCGAATGTTCCCCGCTCAGCGTGCGCCTGACCAAAGAGGCCGTATATTCCGGCCTGACCTCCAGCCTCGAAGTAGCCATGCAAAACGACAGGCCGCTGCTCCAGCGCTTGCTGGCCTCGGAAGATTTCGTGGAAGGTCCAAAAGCCTTCGCGCAGAAACGCAAGCCGAACTGGACCGGGCGCTAGAAAGAGGCAAGGAAGGACAGCGGAAAGAGCGGCGCGAAGTGCATAAAAAGGCCTCCTGTGGCTGAGAATGATTACTCCTTTTTTACCACAGGAAGGCTCTGTCTTCAAAGGCTTTACACCGATCAATCAAAATCAAAGGGCAGGCCAGTGTAGCTTTCCGCCAGGCTGGTGGCCGCTGCCCTGGATTTGACGGTATAGGCGAGCTGGGCCTGCTGCATGTGCTGCTGGAAAGCGTCGTCTGCGGGAAAACGATGAAGCATCGAGGTCATCCACCAGGAAAAATATTCGGTGCGCCAGACGCGTCTCAGGCAGGTCGCCGAGTATGCCTCTAAAAGCTCGCTGCTCTGCTCTTTATAAAAGGCCGTCAGCGCGCGGGAGAGGTGGCGCACATCGGCGACGGCGAGGTTCAGACCCTTGGCGCCGGTGGGCGGTACGATATGCGCGGCGTCACCGGCCAGGAACAGCCGGCCATACTGCATGGGTTCAACAACCATACTGCGCATACCCAGAATGCCCTTCTGCGTGATCGGACCTGTCAGCAGCTTCCACTCGTCCTTACTGGCCAGGCGCCGCTGCAACTCATCCAGGATCATCTCATCGGACCAGCGGGCGATGTCGTCCTGGGGATCGCATTGCAGGTACATGCGCTGGATCTCCATTGAGCGCGTGCTGATCAGGGCGAAGCCGCGTTCATGATAGGAGTAAATAAGCTCTTTGGAGGATGGCGGCGCCTGGATCAAGATGCCCAGCCAGCCGAAAGGATACGAGCGGCTAAAAACATGCTGAACGTGCGCCGGGATCGCGTTGCGCGCCACGCTATGCGAACCGTCGCAACCCGCGATAAAATCACAGTGCAGCTCGATCCGCTCATTTTCATGGGTAAAATGGATGAGCGGCTGAGTAGAATCAACGGCGGAAGGCTGCACATCGCTGACATTGAACAGCAGAGGCGCGCCCTGCGCCAGGCGGGTTGCCACAAAATCCTTGATGAGTTCATGCTGTGGATAGATAGTAATCGAGCGTCCGGCCAGCGCGGGGAAGTCGATGCGGTGGCCATAGCCCTGAAAACGCAACTCGATGCCATGATGTACAAAGCCCTCGCGCTGCATACGCTCGCCCAGCCCCATCTGCGTGATCAGGTCAACTGTGCCCTGCTCAAGGACAGCCGCGCGAATAGTCGACTCGATCTCCTCGCGGCTCCGATTTTCCAGCACGACCGACTCGATGCCTTCTCGCGCCAGCATGAGCGAGAGGAGCAAACCCGCCGGTCCAGCTCCAATGATTCCTACCTGAGTTCGCATCTTCATGGCTTCCCTCCTCATTTAAGGCCCAACCGGAACGCCGCCTGTGGCCCTCCGGTTGAGATGATGACGCTCCTTCCGCGCCTGTTTATATGCCAATCTCCTCGCGTCAGTCACCATGCATCTTCAACGCCACGCACCAGCCCTTAACAGCAGTGTAACTGATCTTTGCCCACAAGTCCAATACAAAAGCCGCACTTTACCATACAAAATATGTATGACTGCCGCT
>DASZXF010000742.1:0-11406 GCA_035546055.1 Ktedonobacteraceae bacterium | reverse complement strand
TGGAGGCTCCTGTCGATGGCGCGGCTGTCGAACGCGCCATGCGCGCCGTAGTCCTGCCTGTCGTCCACCGGACTCCACAGGTTATTGGGCGCGTGTGGATCGGCTGGCTGCCGCGTCTGCTGCGACTTGAAGCCGGTTTTGCTCAGGTAGTAATCGCCCAGGGCCGGCAAGATTTTGTTGCCCTGAATGACGATGCTGGTCGACATACCGACATACATCTGGCGCCGGTAGTGGTCGGCGACGTAGGTTACGGCGTCGGCGACGATTTCGGGCTGGTAAATGGGCGGCACCGGCTGCGCTTTATGGGGCAGCCGACTCTTGACCCAGCCAAACTGCGGGGTGTTGACGGCTGGCAACTGGACCATGCTGACCTTGACCTGGCTTTTGTCGTGGAGCAGTTCGCAGCGCAGGGATTCGGTGAAGCCCTGAATGGCGTGTTTGCTGCCACAATAGGCGGATTGCAGGGGAATGCCGCGATACGCCAGGGCGGAGCCAATCTGAATGATGTGCCCCTGGTCGCGCGGAAGCATGCGGCGCAGCGCCGCCAGGGTGCCATAGACGCAGCCGAGATAGGTTACTTCGGTGACGCGCTTGTATTCCTCCGGCTTCATCTCTTTGACGGGCGAGAAGACCGAGGCCATGGCGTCGTTGATCCAGATGTTGATGGGACCAAAGGTTTCTTCAACCTTCGCGGCGGCAGCCTCGACCTGTTCGTGATCGGCGACATCGGTGGGAATGGCCAGGGCGTTCCCTCCCGCCTCCTCTACGTCGCGGTACGCTCCTTCCAATCCTTCGTGGCCGCGCGCCAGCAGACCAATTGAGGCGCCCCTGGCGGCGAAAGCCCTGGCAATGGCCCGCCCGACTCCCGCAGAAGCCCCTGTAATCACTACCACTTCGTTTTGCTCTTTTTTGTGCGTTTTCATCTCTCTCTCCCTTTTCAACACGTCATTCCTTGCATATTTCAGTAGATGGCGCTTATTTGATGCGCGGCACGCCCCGGCCTGATGTGCCGGCGGGCGAGAGATTGCGGCGCACCGGCGGGCTGGTGATGGTGGCCGGACGCCCGCTCAGGATACTGGCGCGCTCGGAGATGAAGTAATCCGCTGTTCGCGCGGCCAGCGCCTGAATGGTCAGACCGGGATTGGCCGAACCCTGGGTGGGCAGCAGGCTCCCATCGCAGATAAACAGGTTGCGGATATCGTGCGTGCGCCCGAAGCTGTCCGCTATCGAGGTGCGCGGATCGCAGCCCATGCGCGCCCCGCCGACGAGATGGGCGTAGCGTGGTTCCTCGACGACCTCCTGCGCGCCGGCGGCCTGCAAGACTTCGGTGGTTCTGGCCACGCCGAAGCGGGCAACTTTTTTGTCGTTGTCGTGCAGACGGAAGGTGACTCTGGCCACGCGCAGACCGTGGCGGTCGGTTTCGTCGGCCAGTTCAACGCGATTGTCCTCCCAGGGGAGAATTTCGCCGAGCACGCCCAGACTGGCCCAGTGATTGTAATCCATCATGACCCGGCGCATGCCCCAGCCCCAGGCGCCTTTGGCGACCATCATCTGTTTCGCGAAGGCGATGGGCAGCGGTCCAACGGTCTGAATGGCGAAGCCGCGCGCGAAGCCGCGTTTGGGATCAGTCTCATAGAATTCTTCGGTCAGCGCGTGCGCGGGCGGCGCTTTGTACATGCGAATCGGTTCCTCGAAACGGCCAGAGACGACGTTGCCGATCTGCACCATGAGATAATGACCCAGGGTGCCGCTGGAGTTCGCCAGGCCGTGCTCGAAGCCGGGACAGGCGGAGTTCAGCAGGAGACGCGGGGTTTCGATGGCGTAGCCGGCCACGACGACGACTTTTGCCTTCTGCTCGCGTTCGTGCCCCTCGGGATCAAAGTAGGTCACGCCTGTCACCAGGCCGTCTTTGCCCAGGTTGACCCGCGCGACCATGCAGTTGGCGCGAATCTCGGCTCCGTGGCGCATGGCGTCGGGCACGTGGCTGATGAGGGTGCTCTGCTTGGCTCCGACTTTGCAGCCCTGGATACAGAAGCCCCGGTAAATGCAGTGGGGCCGGTCGGCGTGCGAGCCTTCGAGAATGGCGACGGGGCCGCCGGCTGAGACGCGCAGACCGAGCGCCGTACACCCCTTGATCAGCACATCGCCGACTCCGCCCATGGGGTGCGGTCCATAGGGATAGCCATGCGGATCGCCCCAGGGAAAGTAGGCGGGACCGGCGACGGGTATTTCGCGCTCCAGCAGTTCGTAGTAGGGCTTGAGATCCTCGTAGGAGATTGGCCAGTCAACGCCCACGCCGTCTTCGCTGTAGACGCGGAAATCGGAGGGATGAAAACGCGGGGTGAAGCCAGCCCAGTGAACCGAGCCGCCGCCGACGCCGCGTCCGCTGTTGTTGGCGCCGAGGGTGATGGGATCTTCGCCCCCGGTGATGCGCAGTTCGTTCCAGTACAGGTTGGACGAACCGGCTTCGTCGCTGACCCAATCGCGTTCGGTGTCCCAGAAAGGTCCGGCGTCAAAGCCCACAACGCGGAAACCGGCCCGCGCCAGGCGTTGAAGGAGCACGCCGCCGCCAGATCCAACCCCGACGATACACACATCGACCTCTTCACCCGGCGCGAAACGGCGCATGGGAAAATCTATTTTCTGTATCGGCCCCAGCATATGCTCGTCGGTATCATGGGCCTTAAAAGCTCCTAAAAGCGGTTTCTTCATGCTATGCGTTTCCTCACTTCCCGTTGCAATCACAAGCGATGGTCAATGCGTTCCCTCCTGGCCGGGCGTCTGCGTCTTGTGGTCGCCACCGCCTCCGATGGGCCTGTAAGTATCGGAGAGCGCCTCCGCTGGCGCGCGCCACTCGTAGCGCTGTTCTTCAACCTCCCAGGGTTCGGGCAGACCGCCTTGCAGGCGCATGTAGCCACGCGGATAGGCGGGTCCGCCAAAACCAACTTCATCCCAGGCATAGGGATGAGCGTAATAGGCGTCTACCACGTCCTGCATGAGCAGCATCCAGAAGCGTCTGACCGGCATGCGCTGCCAGATCTCCTCCCCGGCTGGCGGCTCGCCGTCGTGAATGGTCTGGAGGATATAATCCTGCTCGCGCAGACTCAACTCCACGAAGGGACGATGAAAGACGTGGTGGGCGATGGCTGCGATGGCCTGTAGACCAAGCCGGTGGGCGGTGCCATCATCGGGCATGTCCTCGAAGCGGTAGCCGTCAATGCGCCCGTTGTACAGGCGGTCGTCGATGTAATTGACTATCGGAATGGTGTGCCCGGCGTCACGGTCGTCCTGCGGTAAGAGTCGCTGGCAGACGGCCTGCATCAGACGCACCTCTTCGGCATTGAAGAAGCGAATGGGCGGCACGTGCTCTACACGGTCCAGCACAACGCGGCGCGTGGCCTCGTCCCAGTAGGCCTGCTGCGCGAGGGTTTGAAAGCCGGGATAATAGCCCGGTTGCGCGCGCGGCTCCAGGGGCCGACCACTCACGGCGTCGACGGGCGCGCCCGGACGTTCCGCGCTCTCACTGGCGGCCTGGTTCTCACGCGGGATGGATGGCTCTGATTTGTGGTAGACTTTCATGATTTCGCCCTCCGCAGCAGACTGGCCAGCAGACCCAGGAAGCCGGTCGCCGCGAACAGCAGCGGGGCAAAGATGGGCGGGCCATACAGGATGTTATACAGGGGAAGCTTGCGGCCACCGGGACGGCGCAGCACGCCGCGCGCGTGGTAGAAAAAGCCCAGCATACCGCTGATGAGCGCCAGTGCGGAAGTGAAGGGCAACAGAGTGCGCGCGATGAGCCGACTCCAGATCGTGCCCAGACCGGCGAAGATGATGGCGGGAGTCAGGACAATCGGCAGCCATTCGACGCGATAGTTAAATTTGTTTTTGTAGTGCGAATAGAGCGACTCAAAGCCGCTGAAAAAGGCGGAAATGGCCGTGGCGATGCCCATGGCGCGCTGAAAACGTCCCTCGCGGATATCATGCTCGGCGACGACAACCTCGTGGGAAACGCTACGGGGCAGCACCTCCATCCACAGCGGACGCCCGGCGCGCAGGGTGGTCATACGCCGCTGCGCCTTCCGGGGAATGTCCTCCTCGCGGCGCAGAAAGGCGGTGATCAGTCCCAGAAAGCCGCTGATGCCAAAGAGCAGAGGCGCCAGAACAGGCGGCCCCATGATGATGTTAAAGACGGGCAAGCGCCAGCCACCGGGCTTGCGGGCGATGCCGCGCACATGCATGATAAAGCCAACCAGACCATCCAGTATCGTGGCCAGCGAAACAACCGGCAGAATCACGCGCGCTGCCCAGCGATTAAAGACCGCCCAGACGCTGGCGGAACAGAGGACCACGCTCAGAAACACCGGAGTATACATAATTTGCTGGCTATAACTGCCAATATAGTGCTCATAGGTCGCTTCGAGTCCACTGAGCAGACTGGAAAAGCCCGTCACCAGGGCCAGGCTGCGCTGAAAACGTCCCTCGCGGATATGCTGCACAATCAGCTTTTCGTCGTGCAGAGACGCCTGCCAGAGGGTTGCGTGCGCGGGCAAGAGATCCTCGATGGTCCGCCTCTGGCGCGCATGATCGCTGCCGTTTTGGCGCCCCGTCCGCTTTTTTCGGGGGAGCGCGGACGCCTTTCCCTTGTCCGTGGAAACAACGATAGGCTTCATAACGCTTCGATCCTTTTTCTCGTTAAACGGCATACTGAGCCGCGTCGGCGCGTTTTAGTTCGAGTCCCATCCCCGGACGGGAGAGATCGGGACGCAGAGCGCCGTCCATCGGAGTAAGCACGCCGTCAAAGAGGATATGCTCAATCCGCACATGGTCGTGGAAGTACTCCATGTGGCGGAAGTTGTTGAGCGCGCAACACGGATGAACGTGCAAAGCCGGGCCGCAGTGGGAGGACAATTGCATAGAACGCGCTTCCACCAGGGCATCGACACGCAGAAAGCCGGTGATCCCCGCGCAGCGCGTGGCATCCGCCTGGAGCACATCCACCGCCCCCGCTTCCAGCATGCGGCGAAAATACCACAGGTCGTAGCCGTATTCCCCGGCGGCGATCTCCATCCCGGCTGGCACATGCTCGCGCATGAAGCGCAGACTCTCCAGGTCGTCGGATGAAACCGGCTCCTCGAACCATGTGACGCTCGCGTTGGCGGCGAAGATATCGGCCAGGACCAGCGCCTCTTTCAGACTGTACGCCCCGTTGGCGTCAACAAACAGTTCGGTATCGGCTCCAATGGCCTCACGAGCAGCGACCACGCGCGCGGGATCGTCGTCGGGATCGCTGCCGATCTTCATTTTGACGCGCGGAATACCCTGCTCAACCCAGCCGCTTAACTGCTGCTGGAGCTGCTCGTGCGAATAGGAGGTAAAGCCTCCGCTGCCATAGATCGGCGCGGCCTCGCGTCTCTGGCCGAGCAGGGTACAGAGCGGCAGATCGAGCAGGCGAGCTTTGAGATCCCACAGGGCCGTATCGACGGCGGAGATGGCCATTGAACTGATACCGGGACGGCCAAGGTTGCGAATAGCATACACCATGTCGAACCAGATGCCCGCGACCGCCATGGCGTCTTTGCCCCGCACCACATCCACCAGCATTTCTTGAATGAGGCGGGCCGTGGCCAGGTCGGCATAGGAATAGCCCAGACCGCGTTTGCCGCCCGCGCTGGCCTCCACCAGCACCACAGTTGTCTTATCCCAGCTCATCGTGCCATCTGCTTCCGGGAAATCGGTCGGGATGGTATACACGGAAACGTCCAGACGCTCAAGCGGCACCCGGTTCTGGCCGAAGCGCGTCGAGGCGGGTCTGTTCTGCTCATCTCCCCCCAACGCCGGCACGTTTTCCTGCACATTACTTTCATTTTTTATCATGCTGCATCTCTTTCTCTGGCCCTCGCTCCTGGGCCTCGCTGGTCTCCCAGGCTCCAGGCTCTCTCTTCCTCGCCTCGATCAGACCAGATACCTTGCCAGAGCGTCTCTCCGCACAGGAACAAGGCATTCCTTATTCAAAAATGTACCGCGCATTACGCCGTACACACGGTTGATACGCCCAAAAAGTGACCCGGCAATACTTGCAGGAGGGCATGCATGAGTATCATTTCCCGCCCCGCATACGTTAGAGGGGTAGACTTTCTAACCTGCTGTCGTGAGAGACAGCTTTTTCGGCCTGACGAGCACTGGCATACATTTCCCTATATAAAGGAGTTGAACGATATGGCTACGTATACCGAAGCGGCAAATGAAAAACAGCAAAGCTGGGTTGAGACGCCTCCGCTCAGTCCGCCCCTGCGCCATGTGAGTGACGAGGCCGTTGAGCGCCTGAAATGGCTGGACCGGCTGGCCGATCCTCTCCAGCGGTGGGCACGTTCCACGGGACGAAATCCGGGCATGCAGAAGGTTAAAGACATGCTCCACGGGGTCTGGCTCGGCCACCCGGTTCACCCGGCCATTGTCAGCGTGCCGCTGGGCGCCTGGACCTCGACGATGCTGCTGGACAGCCTGTGGCTGATGGCGGATCAGCCTGACCTGGCGCGCGGGGCCGATATTACCCTCATGCTGGGTCTGGCCGGTGCCGGAGTCGCCGCCGTGACTGGCTTCACCGACTGGAGCGAGACGGACGCCACCGATAGACGCGTCGGCGTGGTACACGGACTGCTGAACGCGGGCATTACGGTGATGAATATCGTCTCCTGTGGCCTGCGCTTCAGCGGCAAACGCCGGGCCGGCATCGCCCTGTCAGGCGCCGGCTATGCCCTTTCGCTGTTCTCGGCTTATCTGGGCAGCGAATTAAGCTTCGCGAAAGGCGTGGGCGTCAACCATGTCGCCTGGGAAGGCGGAGCAGAGGATTTCGTGGCGGTTATGCGGGTTGAGGATCTCCCCGCCAGGCGGCTCACCCGCGTGGATGCCCAGGGTATTCCCGCCCTGCTCTGGAAAGATGGCCAGCAGATCTACGCCCTGGCCGCCACCTGCTCGCACGCCGGCGGACCGCTGGACGAAGGCAGTTGCCACGAAGGGATTGTCACCTGTCCCTGGCACTCCTCCAGCTTTCGCCTGAGCGACGGCACTGTGGTCAATGGCCCGGCGGTCTACGCCCAGCCCACCTTCGCGGTCCGCGTGCGCGACGGCTTTATCGAGCTGCGCCGCCGCGAACACGCCTGATCCCCGCCAGCCACACGCCAGAGACGACGGAGGTATGCTTCCGCCGTCTCTGGCCTTCGCAAAAAGATGGGTAATCTTACACATTCCTGAAAATGCTCCTCTTTTTATACTCAAAGGCAAAGATAACTTCTGGACTACAGATGGCGAGATGGCCTTGCTCTCGCCACGGAGGAGAAAAAAGGATGGGTGAAATGAATATCCCGCAAGATACCTATGCCCTGGAGCGTACCCCAACAGAGACGCAGCGCCTGCAAGTTCAGGCGGGGATTCTGGCCCCTGCTACCCGGCAGATGTGCGAGCTGGCCGGAATCACCAGGGGGATGAGAGTCTTAGAAATCGGCAGCGGCGCTGGCGATGTGGCTATGCTGCTGGCCGAACTGGTTGGCCCGGAAGGTGAAGTGGTTGGGGTCGAGATTGACCCGGTTGTGCTCGATACCGCGCGAGCGCGGGTGCGGGCAAGGGGCTTCACCAATGTCTCTTTCCTGGTCGGAAACCTTGAGACGATGCTGCTCGATGATGAATTCGATGCCATTGTGGGCCGGCTCATTCTGATGCATGTGCGTTCGCCTGTGACTCTCCTGCGCCGCCTGACCAGCGTACTGCGCCCCGGAGGCATCGTCGCTTTCCAGGAATTTGACATGGCCCATTGCACGACAACGGCGGTCCATCCCCCGAATCAGCTCGATCAGCAGATGTTCAACTGGATACTGGAAGCCTTCCACCGGGCAGGCCTGCCGGTGCGCATGGGCCTGGACATGTACACGGTCTTCTCTGACGCTGGCTTGCCCGCACCCCACATGCGCGGCGAGGCAACGATCATGGCTGGCCCCGACCGTATATGGTACGACTGGGGAGCTGAGACGACGCGGACACTTCTCCCCATTATCCTGCAATCTGGTCTGGCCAGCGCGGCAGAGGTGGACATTGATACGCTGGCTGACCGCATACGCGAAGAAGTGATCAGCCAGCGCCTGGTCCTGCGAGGCCCGGATATTATCTCCGCCTGGACGCGGAAACCTGACCAGATGGAGATATAACCCCTGGTTTGCCGCCCGCCGAGCGGCAAACGCGGGCACAGGGCGAAACCGCCGCGCCCCTGATCTCGTGGGATAAGTGACAGACTTGCAGAGTCGCGGACAGATGTGCCAGCAGAGGACAGGAGGCGCTTTATGATCTGGGAATACGTCGCTAAATTCTTCGCGGGCGGCCTCCTGGTCTGTCTGTTCGCGCTCATCTCGGAAGCGTGTCAACCCAAGCAATTCGCTGGCCTCTTCTCCGCCGCGCCCTCGGTGCTGCTGGCCACCCTGCTTATCACGCTGCTGTTCAAAGGCGCGGCGCAAGCAAGCCTGGGCGTGGAAGGCGCGATTGCCGGGGCCGTGGGCCTGACCATCTATTCTCTCACCGCCTCCAAGGTGATTAAACGCACCGGCACCCTGGTCGGCTCGCTGCTCTCCCTGGCCGCCTGGCTGATTGCTTCCTTCGCGGTCTTTGGTCTGCTGAAACTGCTGCTGGATTGGTAGGACTGGTAGCGCCGTCCGCGTCACCTGGACAGAAAGGGGTTCGTTGTATGTGGAAATGCCGTTTATCCGCCTTGCGCGGTATCCGCCTGCGCGATTATCTCATTCGCTTTCTCTTTGGCGGCGTCATTTCCGTCATCGCCACCCTGATCGGCCAATGGACCACGCCCAGAATCGGCGGCATCTTCACGGCCTTTCCCGCCATTCTCCTGGCCAGTCTGACCCTGATTAATCACGAAGATGGTCAGACAGCCTCCGCAGAGGATGCCCAGGGCGCGGTGCTGGGCGCCATAGCGTTTGCCGTGGCCGCCATTGTACTCACCCTCACCCTGGATGTCCTGGCGGGCGCTATCGCCATTCTGCTCGGTCTGGGCGCCTGGCTGGTGTGCAGCATCGGCCTCTATGTGCTCAGCGTCAAAGGCGGCTGGCTGCACATCGACAAACACGCCTAGCACCTTCCTTCCTCATCCTCAACGCCTGAGTATCGTTTCTCGACCAGCAATCGTAATAGCTATGTCCTGCCCGCCACGGCGTAGACAGGCAACAGGCAACGGGGCGTCTCGTCTTGTAGCACACGAAAGGAGCATTTGCCATGCCAGAAAAATCAAGAGACGAGAACAAAATGACCCGCAGTGAAGCGGCTCGCAAGGGCGGAGAAGCGGCTCACGAAAAGGGCACCGCCCACGAATGGAACTCCGAAGAGGCCCGCGCCGCTGGCCGCAAAGGCGGCGAAATCGCCCATGAACGCGGCACTGCCCACAAATGGAGTTCCGAGGAGGCCCGCGCCGCTGGCCGCAAAGGCGGCGAAGCCTCCCATAGCCAGGGTTCACGCCTCAAACACGAAGAAACAGCTCGCTGAGATGAGAGATAAAGGAGAGTGAAAGGACCATGCTGAAAATAGGCTGGAAGGCAGGCGCGGAACAGTTCACGCCTGGCGATTTATTGCAAGCAGCGGAACAGGCGGACCGGGCGGGCTTCGATCTGCTCGACATCAGCGACCATTTCCATCCCTGGAGCGAAGCCGGCCAGGCCGTTTTTTGCTGGACCTGGCTGGGCGCGGCTGCCGCCAAAACCGGGCGCATTGTCCTGGGAACCGGCGTCACCTGTCCCATCCTGCGCTATCACCCGTCCATCATCGCCCAGGCCACGGCTACCCTCTCCGCCCTGGCGCCAGGCAGAGTCTACCTCGGCGTCGGCACCGGCGAAGCGCTCAACGAATACGCCGCCAGCGGACAGTGGCCGGAGTACGCGGAACGCGAGCAGAGATTGCAGGAGGCCATCGCCCTGATCCGCGAACTCTGGCAGGGCAAAGATACCACCTTCAAAGGCACCTATTATCAGACGCACAAAGCGCGGCTCTACACACCGCCCGCGCAGCCCATTCCGCTCTACGTCTCGTCCATGACCCCGCAGAGCGCCTCCTTCGCCGGCAGATACGGCGATGGCCTCTTTACCGTGGGTGGCAAGCAGCCAGAGATGTATAAAGAGATGATGCAGAACTTTGAGCAGGGCGCGCGCGCCGCCGGCAAAGATCCCTCCACGCTGCCGCGTCTCATCGAATTGAACGTTGAATACGAGCAAGACCTGGACAAAGCGGCGCAGAACCACCTGAAATACTGGGCTGGCACCTACGTCCCGGCCCTCTTCAACCAGAAAATCTACAGCCCGCGCATGTCGATGGAAAACGGCCAGGTCGTCACTCCGCAGGCTCTGAAGCAGGCCGGCTGCTTCTCATCCAGGGCCGAAGACCACATTGCCTTCGCTCGCAAGTACATCGACCTCGGCTTCGATCACCTGATTTTCCATTCCGCCCGCCAGGATCAGCGCGCCTTCATCGACGCCTACAGCCGCGATGTCATCAAACACCTCCACGAGCCAGCCGTCGCCGCGCGCTAACCCGCCAGAGAAACCTGCACGAAACTTGCAAGTTTTCGTGCAAGTTTCTCTGTAAAAACCAGCCATCCGGCCAGGGGCGCCGGGTGATGCAATATTGCAATAATGCAATAAAAATGCTGTGGATCGGCCTGTAGAGCCGTCTCAGCGTTTATTGCATTTTTATTGCATGGGCGGTGTTGCAATAAATTGCCCTATGCCGTCCTCTCATCCATCCCAGCATCGCAACCGTTCAGGGTGGCTGGCAGGAAAAAGCGAAGAGAATCATCATACTTACTATATATAGTATGTATTATTATAAGTATATATTATATATTAAGTAATAGAGTTGCAAAGGTAAGTGAATCGGAGCAAAGAGAGAGGAATGATCCTTGTACACCATTGTACACATCAGCGTGGATGCAATAAACCGCTGAGACTGCTCTACAGGCCGATCCACAGCATTTTTATTGCAAACATTGCCATGCAATAAAAATGCAATAAACGCCGAGACGGCTCTACAGGCCGATCCAGACCACTTTTATTGCATTATTGCAATATTGCACTACCGCACCCTGCCGGGGTGACTGCTTTGCCAGAGCATTGTATTGCTTGCTGTTTTCCCAAATTGGTTGAGGAGTGAAACGAATGTTCGCATGGCATACAATCTTCTGAAAGGAGAAAGAGCGGCGGAGGCTTGCACGCTCAGATTACAGGGAGGCGCTGGCCCGGGCCTGCCATCCACCGGTGAAGCGGAGATGGGCAAAAGAGGCCCGGGCTGAGCACCTTGAGGGAGATTGCACGGAACAGACGATAGTGGTGTGCTGGCGATTATTCTGGACGAAGCTGCGGGGCC
>DASZXF010000741.1:0-2047 GCA_035546055.1 Ktedonobacteraceae bacterium | reverse complement strand
CCGGTCGCCGCGACACTATGGCCAAGAAAAAGGGGAATTACTTGCAAGCTGACAAAAAAACCAATCAGGAAACCCCAGATGGCCATAATCACGCGAAAAAGTCGGTAGCCAGCAAAGCAAAAAAGAAGCCCAATAATCAGCACCAGCGGGCCAATAATGAGTCTTTCCGCAAACATATGCACTCCTTGTTGTGGGCGGGGCCATTTTTGCTACGGAAATCCCCGGCGCCCTTCTCTTTTTCACGTACACCAGCCACAAATCGGATACGCCTGCCTGCTCTGGCAACCCCTTTATACTATTGAAACGGATATGCCAGGGCTTTTGGACAGGCCATCTCGCGCATCTTCTTACCTCGGCAAGCTTTTTCTATGTTGCGACCGACTGCATATGCTATAACATAGCTGGCGCACACAAGCGACAATCAGCGTGAGTCTGGACACAGAAAGAGCGAAGTACAACGCAGGAGGGAGAAAGCTGAACCATGTTACTGCAAGATAAAATCGCGGTGATTACCGGCGGAGGTCGCGGCATCGGACGAGCTATCGCGCAGACCTTCGCCCGCGAGGGGGCGCATCTGGTGCTGGCCGCGCGCGATGTGGCGGCGCTGGAAGAGACGCGGGCCTTGCTCGCCGAATACCGGCGCGACGTTCTGGTGGTGCAGATCGATCTGCTCAAAGAAGAGAGCGTCCAGACCATGGCCGAGCAAACGCTGGCCCATTTTGGCCGGGTGGATATCCTGGTCAATAACAGCGGCATCACCGGCCCGACTGCCCCGCTGTGGGAGATCGCGCCAGCGCAGTGGCGGGAAACCCTGGATATCGATCTCACCGGCCCCTATCTCTGCTGCCACGCCCTGCTGCCGTCGATGCTGGAGCAGCGCTCAGGCTCCATTGTCATGATCGGCTCCATCACCGGCAAACGTCCGCTCTTTGGCCGTTCGCCCTATGCCGCCGCGAAGCTGGGCCTGGTCGGCCTCACCCGCACCCTGGCCTGGGAGGTCGGTCCCTACAACATCCGCGTCAACCTGATCTCGCCCGGCCCCGTCGAGGGTGAACGCATCGGACGCGTCCTGCGCGAAATGGCCAGTTCTCAGCACATCGGCGTCGAGGACGCGCGCCGCCTCTTCCTGCGCGACTCCCCGCTCGCCCGTATGACACCGCCAGCCGATATCGCCAGCGCCGCGCTGTTCCTGGCCTCGGATCTCTCAGGCTCCACAACCGGCGAAGATTTTAATGTCTCCGGCGGCATTGTCATGTATTAAAGCAGACCAAGCAAAAGTCCTGGACAGAGACTTCCACCCGCACGCTGCTTTGAGAAATGAAGGAAAAGCCCGTCCTTATACATAGTTATCTTTCTGGTCGCTGTGTACCTGATCCTATCAAGACCAAGAGGCGGACATGCAGGAGAATATAACCGCAGAGTCAAAGATTGTGCTGGCATCCGATCCCACTTACAGGCAAGCGTTCTGGTATCTCATGCTTCTGGTAGGTATTCTGGTTCTGCTTACGGGATCTTTTTTTCTGCCTGAAGCCATCAGAGATACATTCTTCATAGGCAATCAAGATCGCGTCTGGTTCCTCGCCCCCGGCGTGCCGCGCTTTCCCTCGATGGTTATGGTCATGGTCTGGATCGTGGTCATACCCAATCTTCTCATCCGACCATTTATTCTCCAATGCCCTCCCTGGAAAGCCAGGCAGTTAGACCGCAATCGTCGGCAAGCCCTGGAAGATGAAAGAACGGGCAAAACTCCCGCCACCTTTGCTCTCCCCACATGGGCCGCTCCCTTACCACTTACACTGACCATTCATTTACGGAGAAACTGGCGCGCCACCGCTATCGCGGTCGCGGTTTACGCTCTCCTGATAGGAATTATTTTCTGGACGATACTCCCTGCCTCGCTAGCCAATCTGCCGTCGCTCATCCTGCAAGGAAAAGCCTCCGTCTGGATAGTGCTGAGAATGCTCTTTGCCCTCCTGATAGCTCTTCTCCTGGGTCTGCCTGCGTTGCAAGGGCTTATTCTCGCCCCCCGGCAGGAATTAAGGGCAAC
>DASZXF010000740.1:0-1789 GCA_035546055.1 Ktedonobacteraceae bacterium | reverse complement strand
TCTCGCGGCGTCCACTCAGGACTTCGCACAGAGATGCCGTGAAGCGTTCGCACAGGCTGGTTTGCAGCAGAAAGGTCTGCACGTCCGGCGGCTGTGTCTCCAGCACCTCGTTGAGGAAATAGTCCAGCAGATGACGCTGACTGCCAGAAAAGTTGCTCAGATACTCCTCAAGCGTTCGCACCCCTGCCTCCCTGGGGCAGGTCAGGGTGAACAGGCGCAAACCCGTTACCCAACCTTCCACCAGCTCCTCCAGGCGATTTACTACTTCTGGCGTGGGTTCCTGCACCAGCTCACTGACCAGAAAGGCCCGCGTCTCCTCGCGCGTCAGGCGCAGATCTTGCGTCCCAAACTCGCGCAGCGTTCCCGCCACTCTCAGATGGGCCAGCGGCAACGGCGGTTCCGTCCGGGTCAGCAGCACCACATGCAGCGTCTCAGGCAGATGGGTCAGCAAAAAGGCCAGTGAAGCGTGAATGTGTGGCTCGTCGATCACATGATAATCTTCCAGCACCAGTATGCCCCTGCCGGACGCCTGGTCGAGCGCATTGAGCAGGAGGGTCAGCGGTACCTCCAGGGAACGCGCTTCAACGGGCGCCGCTTCCAGCGCCCGCAGATGGGCCAGCGCTGCCAGCGCAGCAGTTTCATGAAAGCGTCGGCAGGCTGTCAGCACATAGCGCCAGAAGCGCATGGGATCGTTATCTCTGCTATCCAGCGCCACCCAGGCTACAGCTCTCTGCCCACCCGGGCCAGCCAGCCACTGAGCCGCCAGCGTCGTCTTTCCATAGCCAGCCGGAGCGCAGAGTAGCGTCATCCTCGTGTTCTCCAGGCTCGCTCCCAGCCGCCTCAGCAGCTCCTCACGAGTGAGCAGATCGGCGGGCAGACGCGGCGGACTCAGCTTGGCCGCCAGCAGAGGTATGTCCTCCGAGTCAGAGCGGACAAGCGGCGCCAGGGTGCCGCGCGAGGTCACAGCAGGCATAGGGACCGGTTCTGACGTGGGATTGAGCGCAGCCGCGATCTCCTCCAGACGGGCAATGCTCAAATCGCAACTGCGCCCGGCGTACTTCTTCAGTGTTTTGCGCCCATCATTGCGGTACGCGTACCAGTAGCCCTCGCCGCCGCGTTGACGCCGCTCCTTGCGCAGCGTCAGATGCCCTCGCCGTCCCCGAAACGCGAATGAAGCGTGCCGGGACAGGTCAACCAGCCATGCCTCGCCCTCGACCGGCTGCGCCCGCGCCTCTCCCGCTCTGAGAAGCGCATAGTTCTCCTGCTCCTGCGACCAGATTAAAGCGCATGTTGCTCCTCTTGGCATTGCTTTCCTCAACTCCAGTGTGCTCTGGCGAAATGATATTACCCAACAGACTGAGTATAGCAGGCCAGGAGGCCCAGGGCAAACCCGGCCATTGACGATATATCGTATTACCCATAGATAGGCAGGGTTCTGGAGTGTGCGGGGTATCTATTCCAGGCCGGCGCCAGCGATGTCACATTCTGGTGCGCTCAGTTGTCTTCTTTCCAGAAGGGATTGAAGAGGGTGCGCCGACTGCCGCAGTTGGTGCGCAGAGAGATGGTAGAGGGCAACAGGTGTTTAGTGAGAAAGAAGGAAATCTGCATATGTCTGGAATACAAGAAGCGCGTTTACGGCGTCAGCCGGTTCCGCTGGCCATGGCAACTGGTCCCTCGCAATACATGCCGGGTCAGCAGGAGGCGCCTGTAGTGCTGACAACCCTGCATGATCTGCTGCAATGGGCACAGAACTGGCCGCGTTCGCATTCGGTCTGGCCTTTTATGTACG
>DASZXF010000739.1:0-1782 GCA_035546055.1 Ktedonobacteraceae bacterium | reverse complement strand
CATATGGCTTCCTTGCAGGCGGCGCTGAAAAGCGCTCTCCAGTTGAATTACCACCTTGAAGATAATGAGCTGGCCGCTGAGCCGCTGCCCGACCTGTGGAACCGGCGGAGTTTGCTTTTTTACGAAGCGACCGAGGGCGGGGCAGGTGTGCTGCGTCAGTTGATCGATAGTGCTCACGCGCTGGCGGCGGTGGCGATGAGGGCGCTGGCCCTCTGCCACTTTGATCCTGAGACGCTGGCGGATATGCGCAAAGGCGAACGCGCGTTGGAGGAGTGTGAGGCAGCGTGTTATCAGTGTTTGATGACCTACGCTAATCAGCGCGATCATCGGCTGCTGGACCGCCAGTCGATCAAGAACTACCTGGCCCGGCTGACGACCAGCAGTGTGTGGCTGCAAATGCCTGGCGTGCCAGGAGCGAATCCATCTTCCTCGCCGTCAGGAGTGCAGGCACAGGCTGAAATTGAAGAGCGCTGGTTGACGGAGTTGGAGGCGCGTTCGCTCCTTCCGCCACAGGCCGCGCATCTGACGCTGGGGCAATGCCAGGCCTGCCCGGATTTTGTCTATGCCAGTTGCGCGGTCTACGTGGATGGGGCTGACCCGACACGCCAGAGCCGGGATGCGGATCTGGTGGCGCGCCTGGAGGATGAGGGCAGGTATATGGTGGTGCGCTTTCGGGAACCTGAAAGATGGGACCAGCTCTTTGCTGAATACGCGGATATGTTCAGGAGGATGTCATGAAGTTTGCTATTGGTTCGCTGGTCAAAGCGCGGGGGCGCGAATGGGTGGTTTTGCCGGAGTCGGACGAATCCATGCTGGTTCTGCGCCCACTTGGCGGGACAAACGAGGAGGTGGCGGGCGTTTATTTGCCGCTGGAGAAGGTTGAGCCAGCTCAGTTTGATCTGCCCGATCCTGAACGCTGGGGCGATGATCGTTCCTGCCGTTTGCTACGTGACGCGGTGCGCCTGGGCTTTCGTTCCAGTGCGGGACCATTCCGCTCATTCGCACGCCTGGCGGTTGATCCGCGTCCGTATCAGCTGGTGCCGCTGCTCCTGGCTTTGCGCCTTGATCCGGTTCGCCTGTTGATCGCGGACGATGTGGGGATCGGCAAAACTGTCGAGGCGGGCCTGATCGCGCGCGAGTTGCTGGATCGACGTGAGATTGAGCGGCTGGCGGTGCTCTGTCCACCACACCTGGCGGAACAGTGGCAGACTGAACTGCTGGAGAAGTTTCATATCGAGGCGGTGACGGTGCTTTCCAGTACTGCTTCGCAGTTAGAACGAGCCTGCCAGCGCGATGAGTCGCTTTTTCAGCACTACCCTTTTCTGATTATTTCAATCGATTTTATCAAAGCTGACCGGCGCCGCGACCAGTTTATTCAGTTTTGCCCGGAACTGGTGATTGTGGACGAGGCGCATACGTGTGCGTATCCCGGCGAGGGACGCGGCGTGCGCCATCAACGCTACCAGCTGGTCGAGCAGGTGGCCGCGCAGCCTGACCGCCATCTGCTTCTGGTGACGGCGACTCCTCACAGCGGCAATGAACAGGCGTTTCGTTCGCTACTGACCTTTCTGCAGCAGGATTTTCAAGATCTGCCGGAGGATTTGAGCGGCAAGCAGAATGAGCGCCAGCGCCAGCGCCTGGCCGCGCATTTTGTGCAGCGCAAACGCGTTGACCTGCGCTCCTATCTTCACCAGGAGACGCCGTTCCCTGAACGCGTTGAGCGCGAGGAACACTATACGCTGACCCCGGAGTATCGCCGGCTGGTCGATAAGGTGATGAGCT
>DASZXF010000738.1:0-12011 GCA_035546055.1 Ktedonobacteraceae bacterium | reverse complement strand
GAACGCTCGGCTGGATGTTGGTATTCTGTGTCATGGTATCTTAAACCTTTCTGCAAAGCTGTCTGCTTATCTGCTTCTTGGGAACTACTTCTCACGATTGCCACGGCAAAGGCAGCATTGGTAGGAAGGAATCACTGTTGTGACGCGCTTCTCGCTGGTGAGATTTGTGAAGTTACAACAACCAATTTTGAGTTGTGTGTCTTCAAGATGTTCTGCTGTTTACGTCCCTCTGGACGGATGATCTCTTGTTATCTCCCGGCCCGGCTGGCTACTTATCTGTGCTGGACCAGGGTACTATTTCTTTCAGAGCGATCTATGCTGGTACCAGATTCTTTCTCTGATTGCTTATTCTATTTTTGATCGACGACTTATAGTGTTTTCTGTCGATGGTCAGAGTATACTCTCTGGATAATCGTCGGTCAATTTAGTAGTACCCTGGTACTGGTCTCTCAACAGGAGAATGCTACGGACCCTGGCAGGAAGCCAGTTCAAGCCATATAGTACCTGCGGAAAAAGCGCGGAAAAAGCGCGGCAATATGCCCACTCTACAGATCTCCAATGGATAAAACAGGAGGCTTAGACGACGGGCTGACCGGCGAGGAGAAGATGCCTGGCGTGTTCAGCGGCTTCCCCGACGCTGGACATACTTCGTGCCCCTGCCTCTACCAGTTGACGCAAGAGGCGAAGACCGTCGCCATGGGCGTAATCGCGGGTGGGCGTGGTCAGAAGCTGGACGATGACCTCCGGTGCTAGTTCTTCTATTGGCCCTGGACAACTAGTACCAGGCGGAAGCAGGAGCAGCACTGGTACTCCTCGCTGGCAGAGTTTGAGCGCTTCATCCAGGAGCAGCAGGTTGCCAGGTCCGATAGGCATAGGACAGACGATCAGCAAGGAAACTGCTTGCAGACGGCGTTGCAACGCTGCGCGGGTAGAGCTGGCAATGGCGGAAAATGGCTGCTCGGCGATGACTTCGCTGGCCAGGCGCAGAGCCAGGGCGTGATCGCTGTCTCCAATATGCAGGACGCCTGCGCTGAAGGCGATACGTGCATCGGCCAGAGCGCGCATCATCAGTTCTCCCGATCCACCACCGGCCATGATATGCACCTCGGCAGGGCGCTGGCTTTCCTCTGTCTGTGCCGCGACTTCCCCTGGCGGCAAGATGCTCAGATGCTCGGCTCCACGCATGACTCCTACCTGCACAGCCACGCCGTACACGCGCTGGAGCAGACGCGGTTCGAGCACTGCCGCTGGCCCTCCATCGGCCACGATACCGCGCTGAAAGAGCAGCAGACGCGGGAAGTAGCGCGCGGCCAGGTTGAGATCATGCATGGCGGCGATGACGGTGACACCTGTCTCGCGATTGAGCCGGCTGACCAGTTCAAGTGTTTCAAGCTGATATTTGATGTCAAGATGTGAGGTCGGCTCGTCGAGGAGAAGCAGACGCGGCTGTTGCGCGAGCGCCATGGCGAGAGTGACGCGCTGGCGTTCGCCGCCGCTCAACTCGTGGAAGATACGCCCGGCCAGCCCCTCCACTTCGGCCAGTCGCATAGCCTCGCGCACGATCTCGCGGTCGCGGCTGGTTCTGTTGCCAAACAGACTGATAAAGGGAGTGCGCCCCAGCGCGACCATCTGCTCAACGGTGAAGGCAAAGGGTACCTGGAGTTCCTGGGGCACGACGGCGACACGCTGCGCGATGCCGCGTCTGCCCCGGCGCTCCAGACTCTGGCCATCCAGCACAATGCGCCCCTCTTGAGGCCGCAAAATACCGCTGAGTAAGCGTAAAAGAGTTGTTTTCCCGGAGCCATTTGGTCCTAGTAGCCCGACCATTTCGCCGCTGTCCACGTACACATGAATCCCATGGAGCAGAGGCTGATCGGTATAGCCAAAAGTGAGTTTCTCTACTTCCAAAAGCGGCGCTGACCGCCGACCTGTGGAGGGCAAGGTGTCTACCATTTATATGCTCGCTTGCTATTTCTCAGCAAAAAGAGGAAGAAGGGCGCGCCGACCAGGGAGGTAAAAATGCCCACGGGGAGCACGCTGGGGGCCAGGACGACGCGGGCCAGCAGATCGGCCAGGACCAGAAAGAGCGCGCCGCCCAGCGCGGCGGCTGGCAGAAGTGCCCGGTGGCGCGGTCCCAGCAACAGGCGCATGACATGGGGAATCATCAGACCCACGAAGCCGATCAGGCCGCTGATCGAGACTGCCGCTGCGGTAATCAGCGAGGCCAGCAGCACACTCAGGAGCTTATAGCGCTCGACGTGCAGACCCAGGTGAGCCGCGCTCTCTTCGCCCAGGCCGAAGGCATCAAGTACGCCGGCCAGGAGAAGCGCCAGGGCAATTCCCGGTATGATCAACGCGCCCACCAGCAGGATCGGCAGCCAGGTATCGACGGTCACGCCGCCGGAAAGCCAGGTAAACAGAGCGGCGATTCCCCCAAACTGGCTATGCGGAGCCAGGGTCAGAAGCAAGGTTTGCGCGGCCACGAGTACGGCGTTGACGACCACGCCAGCCAGGATCAGCGTGACTACGGGCGTTTCTCCGCCTGTGCGGGCAAGCAGATAGACAAAAAGCACGGTGACAATCGCCCCGGCGAAGGCAAAGAGCGAGGTGAGCGGGAAAAAGGCGCCATAGACGGTATCAAAGGGCAGAATAAAGGCGATGGCCGCGCCCAGGGCCGCTCCCGACGAGGTGCCAATGAGAAAAGGATCAGCCAGCGGATTGCGCAGGATAGCCTGAAACAGCGTGCCCGCGACCGCCAGGGCCGCGCCAACCAGGGCCGTCCCAACGACGATAGGCAGGCGATATTGCCAGATAATGACCTCGGTGGCAGCATCCCACAGACGAGCAAAATGAAACAGGCCGGTCCCATTCAAAAGGATCTGAAGAATTGTCGCCAGCGGGATAGATGTGGCGCCAAAACTCACGCCCAGCACCAGAGCGCCCAGGAGCAGCAATCCCAGCAGCGCAAAGACGGACCAGGAAGGCAAACGGTGCAGCGTTTTGACCAGTACAGATGGCGAGAATGTCTTTTGCATCATTTTCGAGACACCCGGCGCTCACCGTCTTGCGGCGTTCCATGGGAAATCAACCTGAGACAATCCAGGGCAAACGCAGCCTGTCCCGGTGGCCCTCTCCTCTGAACGCGAAGGATGATGAGCATAGCTAACCTGCCGGGCAGGTCTCCTGACTCCTGGCTGCCAACGTAGCCTGGCTGGCCTTCCCACGTCATATAACGCAGTGGCGGGAATGCCAGGCAACTTACCAGTTACAGTAGCGCGTCTGTGTCGGATTTTCACCGACTTCCCTATTCTGTTCGCCCCTCACCGGCGAACCACCCGGCAATATACAAGGAAATACATCTCCCGCAGTATATGTGACCCGCCCGCTTGCTGTCAAATGGCTGACCCTGCCACTGGAGGTACCCTGTCCGAATGGTCAGTTGACAAGAGCCTCTCGCGAGGATGATACTAGACAGTAAGCAGAGGGACTTTTCTTTCTCCCTATCGAGATTTCAAAGGATTAGCGTTACATATGGCTCTAGATATCACTTTTTTCCGCAGGGTTATGGGGCAATTCACTACCGGGGTCACAATTGTCACCACACGCAGCGAGAAGGGCATTGCCGGTCTGACGGTCAATTCGTTTACCTCCGTTTCTCTCAATCCCCTTCTGGTACTGGTCAGTATCGACCTGCGCAGCCAATCCCTGCCCTTTTTGCGCGAAGGTGGGATCTTCGCGGTGAATATCCTGACTCAGGAGCAGGAAGCTCTGGCCAGGTGTTTTGCCTCTTCCTCTGAAGAGCGCTATACGTACTTTTGCAACGCGCACCACCACGTAGCCGCAACCGGCGCGCCGATTCTGGATGGCTCACTGGCCTTTATCGATGCTCGCATTACGGCTGAGTATCCGGGCGGCGATCACGCGCTCTTTCTCGGCCAGGTGGAGGCGATGGGTTACGATGGACAAACGGTCTTTCTGCCGGGCATCAGCAGCGCCAGCAGTACATTGCCCGTAGCAGAGGCGGAGATCAAGACAGGCAATGGCAGCAATGGGCACAACGGCCATCATGATCACAGCCCGCTTGCAAGCTCGTCAGCAACTCCCCTGGTATACTATCACGGCAAGTACCGCTCACTCTCCAGCCATACACCGCAGCCAGCGCTTTCAACGACGAATCAGCATGAGCAAAAATGAGGCCAACGAGCGCGCCGCTGCGCTCACTACTCTCCAACGACGCATCCTGACCTGTACCCTCTGCCAGGACCATGGCTATCTTCCGCAGGCTCGCCCACTGGTCAGCGGACCGCCTGACGCGCGTGTAATGGTCATTGGGCAGGCTCCCGGCCACCGTTCGGTGGAAAATGGCCGCTCGTTCAGCGGTCCCGGTGGACGCCTTTTGCAAAAATGGCTGGAGCAGGCGGGCTTCCCTCCCGGCTATCTTCACGCCCATACCTATCTCAGTTCGCTCACACGCTGCGACCCCGGACGCAATCCCAAAGGGGACGGAGATCGCCGCCCTTCTCCGCCTGAACTGGCGCTCTGCCGGCCCTATCTCGATGCCGAATTGCGCATTCTGCGCCCGCGCGTGGTGCTGCTGGTCGGCGGCATGGCCATAGAAACCTTCTGCGGCAAAACACGTCTGGACGCGATTATCGGCACCTTCCGCGAACAGGACGGAACGCTCTTTTTACCGCTCCCTCATCCCTCCGGCGTAAGTCGCTGGCTGCTGGCCCCGGAGCACCAGGCGCTCCTCCAGCAGGCGCTCCGCTTACTGGCTGACTGGCGAGAAACATATCAATTAGACGCCTGGCGGTAAATCTCTCCACGCAGCCGGGAAGAGGGACGCTGCTCGTCTCCCGCCAGGGCGTGGATGCTTGCCAGGTCTGACCATGTTGAACAATCTCCCTGCGCCCGTTCACGCTTCTCTCTATTTCCAGCGGGTCAGGATGACTTCGCGCTGGAACAGCCGCGTGACTATCCAGAAGGTCGCGATGGTGGCCAGCACCAGTACCAGCAGCGCCAGCAAGGCAAACAGGACACCCAGCACGATAATCCCAAACATCTGTCCAAAGAAGACGAGCAGCAGCGGCACGACAAACCAGGCCGAGAACTGCTCAGCCGTGCGCGGATCATTGACGCGTGAGGAGATGGCCGTCATAAAGGCCACGGCCAGCAGTCCCAGAACAGGCGTCCACAGGAAAAGCGCGACCAGCCAGCCGGACGTGACGACGGCCTCAAAAACATGCGGACTGAGCGCCAGTTGAGAAAGGGCCACGACAAAGATAATCCCGCTGACCCAGGTGGCAATCACTGCCGGCAGAACTGCCGCGATGCATTTGCCCACCAGCAGTTCCCAGGTCTTGACCGGCGTAGCCAGCAACGGCTCCAGGGTACGATTGTTCTTTTCGCCCACAATACTGTAAGCCGCGATGACACTCGGAATAATCGCCGGCAGCGCCAGGTAGAGGATGGAAAACTGCAAGGCCACGAGCGCCTGGCCAAATTCATTGGTGGATAGACCCGCCAGCGTAGGAATGGGCAGGGCCGAAACGGTGTTCAGACGCGCAGCCGCCGAAGGGATTTTGCCGGTGAGAATGAGCAGCGCAATCGGCAGCAGGGCAAAAATCAGCGGCGGCATGATGACGCTCATGAGCAGGTTGCGCTGCTGGGTAATCTCCCACCATTCTTTGCGCAGGATAATCAGGATGTTTCTCATACGGCTATTCCTTTCCCCGTACCTCGTCTTGCCCGGTACCTTTGCTTTCGATCAGTCCCAGGTAGACCTCTTCCAGCGAGTGGCTCAGGGACTCGACATAGCGCACCTGCGCCCCGGCTGTGACCAGCGCCCGCACCAGCAGGGGATTCTGATAATCAGGATCGTCCAGGTGAACGGTCAGGCGATCCCGCTCCGCCGACGCGTTGCCGACGAAAGGCAGTGCCCGCGCGATTTCAAGCCAGTGCTCGGCTTCGCCCACCACGCGCACCAGCGTACCACGTCCGAACATCCCCACGCGCAAATTTACCGGCGTATCCACCCGCAGCAGACGCGTGCGAAAGACCGCCACCTGATCGCACAACTCATCAGCTTCATGCAGATTGTGCGTGGTCAGAAAAATGGTCCGCCCTTCTGCGCGCAAGTCCTTGATAAATTGATGAATCATGCGCGCAGCCTCCGGGTCCAGGCCAGAGGTTGGCTCGTCCAGAAAGACCACCGCCGGCTCGTGCAGAAGCGCCCTGGCAATCGCGAGCTTCTGACGCATACCCTTGGAAAAACTGCCCACCCGCTCCTCGCGCCTTTCCCATAGCTCCAGCAGGCGCAGATAGCGCTCAACCTGCTCGTCCGCTCTGCGCCCGTTCAGACCATACAGCCGGGCAAAGAAAAGCAGATTTTGCCGCGCACTCAAACGCTCGTACAGACCCGGCGTCTCGGTTAAAATGCCAACCGAGCGGCGAATCGCCTCATTCTCCCGCCCCAGGGTGTACCCCGCGACTCTGGCGCTGCCAGAACTGGGCTGTATCAAGGCCGCCAGCATGCGCACAGTCGTGGTTTTCCCGGCCCCATTCGGTCCCAGAAACCCAAAAACGCTGCCCGCCGGAATGGCCAGGCTCAAATCCTGGACCGCGACCCGCTCACCAAATACGCGCGTGAGCTTTGCTATCTCTATCGCATTCATCAGATCACCATCGAATTCAATACTTCAACATATGCTGAAATATTAGCACAGCTTACTGACAAAGGTCAAGAGGAAGAAGGCAGCGTGATCTTCTCGGCGCTGTCAGGCACAGGGGCAGTGCTGATCGGCCTTTTTATCTACCATGAAAAGGTGAACCCCTACCAGGTTATCGGTCTGATCCTGGGTTTAGCTGCGCTGGTCTTGCTCTCCATCGAATAGGAGAAAGGGGTCTGTTTTATCCAGCAGGAAAAGACTGGATCTTGCAGCCTGTCCTTTCTTGCTGTATCATTACAGCCATATAAACGGCGCAAGGATGGAATCGGGTCTGTTCTTGTTAGAAAAAAGCCGTGGGTAAAGAGACGCTAAACTGCTCCCAGGGGTGGTCCTACTCCCTATGGGCAGGGTTTTGTTGTGTCTTTTCGTTTGTCAAACCGGGTCGAGGGGATAAGGGATAGGGGAAAATAAGGGGAAAAGGCAGGGTTACGTGTGACACTCAAGGGATTACTCGCACTTTTAGCACAACGGCCAGAGTTCCGTCGCCTGGTCAAACACCTTCAAGACGCAAGCGGGGTTCCGTCTCTGGATGGAATCACGGAGGCGGCACGCCCTTATGTAATCGCGGCGCTGGCCAAAACGCTCCAGCAGCCATTGCTGATTGTTACCATCGATGAAAATGAAGCCAGTCAACTGGCGGATACGCTCAAGGTGCTGGTTGAGCAGGCCGAGGATGTGTTTTTTCTCCCCGACCGGGATGCCCTGCCCTATGAGCGGCTGATCAGCGATGCTCAGACGATGCAGCAGCGCATGAATGCCCTGATCGCGCTCACCCAGCGCGAACGGCAGGCGCTGGTGGTCTGTTCGGCACGCGTGCTGACTCAGCCGGTGATTCCTCCCCAGGAGATGGCCCGTGCCCTCTATGAACTACAAACGGGCGATGAGGTTGATCTGCCGCTTCTGCTGGAACACCTCTACAATATGGGCTACGAGCCGGTGACTGAGGTGGAGGAGCCAGGCCAGTTCAGCCATCGAGGCGGCATTGTCGATCTCTTCCCTCCTACGCTGCCGCGCCCGGTACGTATCGAGTTTTTTGGCGATGAAATTGAGTCGCTGCGCAGTTTTGATCCCGCGACTCAGCGCTCGCTCAATCCGCTGGAAACCTGCCTGATCGGTCCTTCGCGGGAGGCGCTGCCCCGGCGCGGACCCGAAGCCGTGAACGAGCTGGAGGAGTTGCTCAGCACCATGCTCCATCATGATGCCGAGGAGCGCTGGAAACGCGACCTGGAAGAGCTACGCCAGCGCCATTCGTTCGATGATATCGCTTTCTACCTGCCTTATCTGCACCAGGAGGCCAGCGTGCTCGACTATCTGCCGAAGTCTGGTCTGCTGATTCTGGACAATCCTGAGAGTCTGCAAAATCATATTCTTGACCTGGACGCCCAGAGCCAGGAGTTAAAAGCTCGCTTTGAGCAGGAGCGGGAGAATCCCACCCGCCTGCGCGAGGCCCATATTCCCTGGGAACGCCTGGAACCACGTCTGCACCAGTTGCGTCAGCTGCGCTTCGCTGGCATTCTTTCCGGCAACGAGGACTTTTCGTCGAAAGATGGTACCGAGCATCTGGTACCCCAGTTTACTACGCCCAATTCGTATGGTGGACGCCTGCGCGCTTTTGTGCAGGATTGCCGCAAGGCGCTGAATGCGCGGGAGCGCGTGGTGATCGTCACGGCCCAGGCCCGTCGTCTCTCCGAGGTCATGGGCGACGAGGCCGCGCTGGGCGACGAGGCCATTCACGTGGCTCCGCTGGCCAACATTGTTGAACTGCCCGAAAGCGGCAGTCTGACCCTGGTTCAGGGCCAGTTGAGCGAAGGCTGGCAGTGCCACGCCCTGGCCCTGCAGATCTTCACCGATGCCGAGATCTTCGGCTGGTCGCGCCGCCAGAAAACGCAGCGGCGCAAGCTGGTTACGCCGGCGAATTTTCTGGCCGAGGTCAACCCCGGCGACTACGTGGTTCACCAGGAATACGGCATTGGCCGCTTCGAGGGGCTGGTCAAGCTCGACTCAACCGGCGTGGAGCGCGAGTATCTCCTGCTGCGCTACTCCGGTACGGACAAGCTCTATATCCCGACCGACCAGCTTGACCGCGTGACGCGCTATATCGGCATGGGCGAGGCTGTCCCGGCCCTGAGTAAGCTGGGCACGACCGAGTGGACCCGCGCCAAGTCGCGCGCGAAGGAGAGCGTGCAGGAGATTGCCCGCGATCTGCTCAAACTCTACAGCGCCAGGGAAGCCGTCACCGGCCACGCTTTCCCGCCCGACTCCGAGCAGCCCTGGCTGCAAGAACTGGAAGATGCTTTTCCTTTCGAGGAAACGCCCGACCAGGCGCGCTCCATTGAAGAGGTCAAGGCCGACATGGAGCGGCCCCGGCCTATGGATCGCCTGGTCTGCGGAGATGTTGGCTATGGCAAGACGGAGGTGGCCCTGCGCGCGGCCTTTAAAGCGGTGCTCGATCAGCGCCAGGTCGCGGTGCTGGTGCCAACGACGGTTCTGGCCCTCCAGCATTTTAATACTTTTCGCGAACGCCTGAAAGCCTACCCGGTGCGCGTGGAACTGCTCAGCCGTTTCCGCTCGGAAAAAGAACAGAAGCAGGTGCTGGAAGAACTGGCCCTGGGCAAAGTCGATATCATCATCGGTACCCATCGCCTGCTGCAAAAGGATGTGGTCTTTCTCAATCTCGGTCTGCTGGTCATCGACGAAGAACAGCGCTTCGGCGTGGCCCATAAAGAGCGCCTCAAACAGATGCGCCACGAAGTTGATGTGCTGACCATGACCGCCACGCCGATTCCGCGCACGCTGCATATGTCGCTGGTCAATGTGCGCGATATGAGCGTGATCGAGACGCCGCCACAGGAGCGCCTGCCCATTCGCACAGCTATTCGTGAGTTTGATGATCATCTGATCCGCGAGGCCATTCTGCGCGAAATTGATCGCGGCGGACAGGTCTTCTTTGTGCATAACCGCGTCCAGGGCATCCAGGTTATTGCACAAAAACTGCAAAAGCTGATTCCTGAAGCGCGCATTATCGTCGGACATGGACAGATGGCAGAGGATCAGCTTGAGCGCGTTATGCTCGATTTCCCTGCCGGCGAGTACGATGTCCTGCTCTCGACGACGATTATTGAGAATGGCCTGGATATCCCCAATGCCAACACGATTATCGTCAATAACGCCTCCATGTTCGGCCTGTCGCAGCTCTACCAGTTGCGCGGACGCGTGGGACGCGGCACGCACCAGGCCTATGCGTATTTCCTGTACAACAAGGATACGCGCCTGACGCCGCTCCAGGAAAAGCGTCTACGCGCGATCTTCGAGGCCACTGAACTGGGCGCGGGCTTCCGCATCGCCATGAAAGACCTGGAAATTCGCGGCGCGGGCAACCTGCTGGGCGCGGAACAATCGGGCTTTATGAATTCGGTCGGCTTTGATCTCTATTGCAAGCTCCTGGCCGAAGCGGTCGAGGAGTTACAGGGCAAGCGCGTTGAGGCAGCCGGGGCGCCCAGTGTGCAGGTAGACCTGCCGCTCGACTCCTATCTACCCGATGAGTATATCGGCGACCGGACGCTCAAGGTGAAATTCTATCAGCGCCTGGCCAATCTGAGCAGCGCGGAACAGGTCGAGGCGATGGAGGCTGAGATCAGCGACCGCTTCGGACCACCGCCCAAACCGGTGCGCAATCTGCTGGCCATGGTACGCCTGAAGGTCGAGGCCGGTCTGCTGGGCTTCGAGGCCATCTCGGCCAGGGACAACGATTTTGTCCTGACGGTCAAACGCAGCATCGTGCCTAACCGCATTGTACTCTACCGGCGCTTCCGCAACGAGGCCCGCGTTCAGCAGGGCGTGATCCGCATTCCACGCCGCCTGCTGGGCAGCGATTGGATGGAACAACTGCGCGCCCTCCTGCCTTCTATCACTGCCGCCGCCTGAACAACAGAAAGGAGCGAGTGTCTTCACTGACACTCGCTCCCCAACTCCCCAGGCTTGAGCCTGTTCACGAGCTTAATAACCGAGCAAGCCCTGCCCTTGAAGTTCGTTGAGAATAATCTCAACCTCCAGGACCGTCTTTTTGGTCGTGCGGGCCAGATCGTTCACTGAGCGCTGACCATCGATCAGAAAATAAATCAACCGCTGGCGGCGCGTCAGGCCCAGCGAAAAAATATCTCGCTCAGGTCCAACCTTGTGCGGCACCATCGTCTCTATCCCCGGCGTGCTGACCATCTGCGGTGCCGCCGGAATAGACATATCCTGGATGCGCTGCGAGTCCTGGGGCGTCCAGTGCAGTCCGCCCGTCACCGGCAAATAGGCCGATGGGAAGGGCTGCGTGCGCGTGAGCGGCGTCGTCACCGTATTCTGCCTCAACGAAGTATAGATATTGGCCGGCGGGCGTGGTACATCCGCCACAAAAGCAAAATGAATATTTCGCCAGCTCAGCAAATAGTTCAAGGCGTCAATGCCTGCCAACCTCCCTGTGCGTGCGTAAATCGGCTGCCCCGCCGACAGGTAAATCTCCCCTTCCTCCAGGCGTCCGTCCTGAAAAAATTCTGCGCGCAACATGCCGTTGCGCTGCTGCACCCGCGCAACTTCTACCAGATCTCCCAGGCTTTCAGCCGCAATATCCCTACCTTTCGTCATTGCACGCATTACCCCCTTCTGCGATTCTCTTGCTTCGTGACTCACCGCACATCCACGAATAACATTGTATGTACGTTCATGCACGAAATAGCGTAGCATTCCAACATATATACTTATATATTTATACCATGAACCTCTATGACAAAGGAAGTAGAAACGAGAAAAAATTTTCCCGGTTGAGATTTCTTAATAAAATCTTTATGCGTTAGTTTTTCTCTGACGCATAGATGAATCGTAAAGTGAACTGCTTTGCGCGAAAAGTTAAGTTGAGATAGAAGGAGACGGTTGCCGGGGAGTGCATCATGTTCTAGAAACGGTTTGCTTGATCCATTGTGTGCTGTCGGCTATACCTTTCGCATCGACGTGGCCGGGAATAGATCTGGAGAACAGCCAATCCTCTCTATCCCCGGCGTGCTCAGAAGTCCTCAGCCTGAGTTGCGCGCGGGCGCCAGGTGGAGCTGGAGCCAGTCGGCCAGCAGGTCCAGGTATCCCGGCGGGAAGGGCCGTTCGGCCTGCTGTAATGAGCGCTGCATTTCGTTCATGCCGCCTGTTCGGGTGAGAAAGGGACCGTGATCGGCGCTGGCAAAGACTTTGATAGTCACATCGCGGTTCCCGGCCCGCCGAAGTTCGGTATAGGCTTCGACGCTCTCCTGA
>DASZXF010000737.1:0-1785 GCA_035546055.1 Ktedonobacteraceae bacterium | reverse complement strand
CAACCTGCCACCTCCTCCAAAAGACCCAGGGCGAGTCGCGCAGCGACGAGGAGTCAAAGAAAGGATTCGCCAACGGGATCGAAAATCAGGGATGTCTCATGGCGCATTTGAAAGGGTTGGATAGTCTATGTCGAACATTCGTGTGGGTGCCATTACCTTTGATTGGTACCCCTTTGATCCTCTGGTTCGTCGTATTTCGGAAGCGATTGTCAACGACGGCTTTGAGGTAGATGTGATTTGTCTGCGGCAGAAGCATGAGAGCCGCTTTGAAGTCTATCACGGCGTCAATGTGTACAGGGTGCCGATGGACCGGGGCTTTGGTCGTTCCCTGCCCGCGACGATCCTGAGCTGGTGCTATTTTGCTTTTCTGGCCTCGTGCCTGGTGACATGGCTGCACCTGAAACGGCGCTATGATGTCGTTCATGTCCACAATATGCCGGACTTCCTGGTTTTCGCGGCCCTGATACCCAGGCTGCTGGGCGCGAAAGTCATTCTGCATGTGCAGGATGTCAGCCCGGAATTGATGGCCGCCAAGTCGAAGGGGCGCAAGCGCAAAGTGATTCTGGGACTGGCGGAGACGCAGGAACGTCTCTCTACGGCCTTTGCTCAGCATGTGATTACGGTTGGCTGGCCATTTGAAGAACTGCTCTTGCGGCGCGGCGTCCCGGCGCGCAAGTTGACCTCTATTCTCAATAGCGCCGACCCCAAAATGTTCCCACCGGAGCGCCGGGGGAGCAGTCTGCCGGGCACACCCTCAGCTGAGCGGCCTTTGATCCTCATGTATCACGGCACCCTGGCGCGGCGCAATGGACTGGACATCGCTCTGCGCGCCCTGGCCCTGGCTCTCCCGGAAGCCCCTTATTTGCGTCTGCACATTCAGGGGCGAGGTGAGCATTTGCCCGAACTGCACGAACTGGTGCGAGAATTGGGACTCGGCGAGCATGTGCAATTCACCGAGCCATGTCGCTCTGATGAGATTGTCGATTTTATCGCGCGCGGTGATGTCGGGCTGATTCCCTACCGGCGCGACGGCTTTATGGATCTGGTCCTGCCCACCAAGGCGTATGAATTTGCCTGGATGCGCCGGCCTATCATCGCCTCTGACACGCCAGCCATTCGCTCGCTCTTTCGACCCGTATCGATGGCGCTCTGCGATCCCGAACGGCCTGAGAGCTTCGCCGAAGCCATTCTCGACCTCTATCGCTCCCCTGAAAAGCGCGCCAGCTTTATCGCCAACGCCGCCGAGGACTATATCCCCTACCAATGGGAAAAAATGGCCCAGCGCTACCGCGATCTTTTGTTTACCCTCAGCCGCAAGCGTCCACAGCCAGCCAGGGAGCCAGAGGAAGCCGCCACCGTCACCATCAAGCCAACCAGCTAGACGCCTCACCTTTCCCATCCGTCCTCATTTGTATGAATGGCGCGGCGAACCAGCAACGCCGCCCATTCATACAAAAAGGCTGCCCTCTCCAGATCCGCCTGCTATGCAGCCATCCAGCCTTCATGCAAACAAGCGCTGACCAGCGGGGAACCTGCTCCCTCCTTTGCCACCGAGGAAAATCTCAGCTTTCACATGCGGTAGAGTTCTGGAAGCACTTCTACGGTCCGAGGAGCGTATTTTGTGGAAGTTTGGAAGTTTGGGCTGTGAAGCGGCCTGTAGAGCGGCTTGAGAGAATCTTGCATAAACCTTGCATAGCATTTTTGCGTGGAAGGTTGGAAGGTTGATGAAGAATCACTCCCTCTCTCATGTATCTTCTATCACTTACTCTCTAACCCACACAACCG